>CASEAR010000033.1 GCA_949285835.1 uncultured Verrucomicrobiota bacterium
TTCCGACAGCCCGAGCTTCGACGCAACGCTTCGGATGCTTGGATGACGGACGCCGTCAGGATATCGGTTCCAGCTTTTCTGAATCATCAAACGATCCTCAAACGTCAAATGTGAGCCGGTTTTTATACATTTCATTGCGTAAGCCTCCCTGTGTGGTTGGGTTGGCTTTGAGGATAGCGTTTGCGCACAGACGGCGGATTTTTTCTTTTGCTTTCCGGAAGGGGCGCGCCGCCCCCCGGGGGCGGTAGGCGGAGCTCCTCCTTCACGTGCTTGCATCGCTTTTCCCTCCTCTTGGAATGTGCGTCATTTAATTTTTCACTTTTCAGCGGGTTCCTCTTTTCCGGTATAAAGTTGCTTCATTTGCGGCGTAGTGTTAAATTATCAGCGGATTTTTAAGCGAAGGATGACGGTTTGCGAATACTGATTGTAAAATTAAGCTCTTTTGGGGATACGCTGCACGCGCTGCCGGCTGCTGCTGCGCTGAAGGCATATTACGGCGGGGAGCTGCACTGGGCGGTTCAGCCCGGGTTTTCTCCTCTGGTGCGCTGCTTCAAGTGCGTGGACAAGGTCATTGATGTTCCAAGGCCGTCGGACCCTGCGGGCTTTGCCTCGGCTATGCGGAAACTGCGCTCGTATGGCGTTTACGATCTGGCAGTCGATCTGCAGGGATTGCTTAAGAGCGCGGCTGTCTTAAGGGCGGCGCATGCAAAAAAACGCATCGGACCTTCGTTTGCAAGGGAAGGTTCCAGATTGTTTTACGACGATGTGGCCGGAAAAACGAATAAGAACCGCCATGCTGTGGATGAATGCATGGATATTCTGGACTTTCTCGGCATTCCCAGGCCGGCTGTGCCTGAGTTCCCGTTGGAGACGGATGATTCTCTGGCGGATTTCAAGCCCGGAACGCTGAATTTGGCGGTGGCGCCTATGTCGCGCTGGAAGACGAAGAACTGGCCGGTTGAAAGGTACGAAGAACTTCTTGAGAGATGCGTATCGGAACTGGGCGCACAGGTGCGCATCCTCGGCGGGAAGGAAGACGTGATGGCGGGAGATATGCTCGCGGCAAAGACGGGTGCGGTTTCGTTCTGCGGCCGGACTTCGATAGCTCAGACCCTGGGAATTTTGAAAAACAGCAGGCTTCTGGTGTGCAATGATTCAGGACCGATGCATATGGCGGCGGCGCTTCGCGTTCCGTGTGTGGCGCTGTTCGGTCCGACCATTCCGGACAGGACCGGCCCTTATGGGCCTGGCAACACGGTCGTAAGGGCCGGCAATTGCCCGCCGTGCCGGCGCCGCAGCTGTCCGAGGGGGACGATGGAGTGCATGGACGCCATCACTCCCGAGATTGTTTTTAATGCCGTTCGTGATCTGGCGGGAAAGTGATGGGGCCATGTTGACTTCTGATTTTTATTACGACCTTCCGGAATCCCTTATCGCTCAGGCTCCGCCCAAAGAACGCGGCACTTCCAGAATGCTTGTCCTTCACAGGGATTCGGGGGAGATCGAGCACCGTAGAATAGGCGATATTCTGGAGTATATTTCTCCGCGGGATGTCATTGTGTTCAACAACACGCGCGTTTTTTCGGCGAGAATTTTCGGCAGATGGTCAGATTCTCCGGGGCGGGTCGAGGTGCTCTTCGTGGAGCCTTCGTCCGGCGAACCCGGGGTCTGGTCCGCACTCTGCCGCAGTTCCAGGCCGATGAGGCCCGGCGCGGAAATAGTGCTGGCGGACGGGGCAATGTCCGCTGTTGTTGCCGGACGCGGGGCGGATGGACAGGTGCTTCTTGAGGTTCATGCGAACGGCGATTTTTTTGAATTGCTTGACAAGTTCGGGGTTCCGCCCGTTCCTCCTTACATAAAGAGGGGCAGGGAGGATGCGCGGACGGAACTGGACAGGGAAAGGTATCAGACGGTTTATGCGAGCAAGACCGGCGCCGTCGCCGCCCCTACGGCCGGTCTTCACTTTTCCGACGCTCTGCTGAAACAGATAGGCGCGAAGGGCACGGATATAGAGTTTGTGACGCTTCACGTCGGACCCGGGACGTTCCGTCCCGTCAAGACCGAGCGTGTGGAGGATCACAATATGGACTCCGAACGGTATGAGATTCCCGCCTGCACCGCGGAGGCAGTGACGCGCGTTGCCGGCAGCGGGGGGCGCGTGTTCGCCGTCGGCAGCACCACCGTGCGTACTCTGGAAACTTGTGCGGCAGAAAACGGCGGGAAGATCGTTCCATGCCGGGGCAGAAGCTCAGCGTTCATATATCCGCCGTACAAATTTATGGCGGTGGATGCGATGCTTACGAATTTTCATCTGCCGTGCTCCACTCTGATAATGATGGTTTGTGCGCTGGCCGGCAGGGAAAATGTGATGAGGGCGTATCGTGAAGCCGTACGCGAGCGCTACATGTTTTACAGTTACGGCGATTGCATGCTGATTATTTAGATGCCGCATGCCGCTTCCGCGCGCGCGTGGTGCGGGCATGGGGAAGATATAAGCGATTTTTGGGGGGCAGATATGAAAATTCCTGAGGGGGCGGTATCGATAAAGTACCGGGTGCCGTATGCTGATACGGACATGATGGGCGTGGTGTACTACGGCAACTATTTGACGCTGTTTGAACGCTGCCGCAACGAGCTTATGCGCGGGTGCGGCGTGTCTTACGGCGTGATGGAAAAGGACATGAAGATTATGATGCCGGTGGTGGAAGCCCATGTGGATTACAGGAAACCGGCGAGGTATGACGACGTACTCGAGATAAGCGGATGGGTGGCGTATGCTTCCGGCGCGAGGGTGAAGGTCTGCTGCGCAGTTTGCAGGGACGGCGAGGAGCTTGCTTCCGGATACACCGTGCATGCCTGCGTAAGTTCAGAGACGTTCAGGCCTGTGAGAGTGCCGGAGTACGTGGCGTCTTCAGTGATTCCGGAGTAGTTTGTGGGCGTTGTGTGGCTAAGGTCGTTCCCTGCGCGCGCGCGCATCCTGCGTGCGGTTCGCAGGACGCTGGATTCGGACGGGTACGTGGAGGTTTCCACGCCGGTTCGCATTCCGGCTCCTGCCAATGAGCCGCACATATGCCCTCCCGAAAGCGGGGGATGGTTTCTGAGGGCTTCTCCGGAACTCCAGATGAAGCGGCTTCTGGCGCTTGGTTTTGAGCGTATTTACCAGATCGGGCCATGTTTTCGAAGCGGAGAGTACGGGAGCAGGCACAGGCCGGAATTTACCATGCTCGAGTGGTATTGCGCCGGGGCCGGCAGCGACGGCGTGATATCTGAAATGAAGCGGTTTGTCTGCGCGGCTTCGGAGGAAATCAACGGAAGTACGGATGTGACGTCGGCGTCCGGATGCCGGATTGACCTGAGCGGGCCGTGGGTGCATATCAAGGTGCGTGACGCGATGCTGGAATTCGCGGGCTGGGATCCTCTTGAAGAGTTTGACGAGGACAGATTCGATACTGACATGGCTCTGAAGGTGGAGCCCGCGCTGCCGCAGGACAGGGTGTGCATCCTTGAGGATTATCCCGCTCAGGCAGCTTCTCTTGCGCGGCTCAACGCGGATGATCCGAAGACGGCGGACAGGCGCGAGGTATATATTGGGGGAATTGAGCTGTGCAATGCGTTCGGCGAGCTGACCGATGCCGCGGAGCAGAGACGTCGTTTTGAGGAAGCCGCGGCCAAAAAGAGGGAGCTGGGAGAAGTGCCGATGCCTATGGACGAGGATTTCCTTTTTTCTCTGGAGTCGATGCCGCAGGCGGGCGGCGCAGCCCTTGGAATCGACCGGCTTGTCATGGTGCTTCTGGGGACTCGGGAAATTTCAGATGTACTTTTTTCGGTCTGATTTTTCAACAATTGGCAATTTGGTGACGTGTGTATGCAGTCTGTGTATACGAGAGTATGCATATGACAGTATGCACATGCGGCGACCGGCCGGTTTTACGGCAGGGGATGCTGTCTTGCGGGTGTGCAGGGGCATGCCGGAAGTCGTGATTTCCGGATTTCGGCGGGTTGTTTGCCGTTTATGTACTGTTTTTTTCGTAGTTTCATCCTGGTGGCATGAAATTTGCTTTGCAAAACACGCCGCCGTGTTTTTGCCGGACAGCCGGTTTTGCATGTGCGGCGGCTGTGCGCATGGAATGTGACGTTCATAATAAAATCGGAGTTTCGTATGACAAAACTGATATTTAGCGGGAGTAACAATTCTGTTCAGGAGGCGGCTGTTCCGGAAGGGGGGGCCACCGTGGGAAGGAATGCGGCGTTGGTTGATATTCCGATCATGGATCCGAGCGTCTCCAGCTCGCATGCTGCGATAAGGTTCGAAAACGGATCGTGGTGGCTTCACGACAACAACAGCTCGAACGGAACAACTGTGAACGGGCGCGAGGTGAAGTCCCATGAGCTGCGCTCGGGGGACGTCATTCTGTTCGGCAACGTGCGTGCGGAGTTTATTTGCGACGCATCGGAACAGAATGCGGGGGCATACAGGCAGAATGGGAAAATCACGGGCGGCACGCCCATCACGCTGAAGAAGCCGATTGCTTCCGGGACGAAACCCGATGGGGCACCGGGCGGCAAGGACGGGGAGGAGATGAAGCGCCGCATTGCCGAGTCTATTTCCGAGGGCGGCGATTTTTCCGGCGCGGAGGAAGCCGGCGAGAATATTCTCGAGAAGTTTAAGGACAAGCAGTCCCAGACGGAGTGGAAAGCGCCTGAGCTCAAGATCGACAGAGACGCGAAGCCGGCCAAGATGTCCGATGACGACGTCGCGTTCATCGGGGAATTGAACGCCGATTTCCTCAAGATGAAGGAACAGCTTTCTCAGGTGATTATCGGCCAGGTTCCCGTCATGGAAGAGGTGCTTATGGCAGTATTCAGCCGCGGCCATGCTCTGCTGGTGGGCGTTCCCGGCCTGGCAAAGACGCTTCTCATAAGCACGATTTCCAAAGTACTGGATTTGAATTTCAAACGAGTGCAGTTTACTCCGGACCTGATGCCTTCCGATATAACGGGAACGGACGTGCTTGAGGAGGACAAGATCTCGGGAGAGAGGAAGTTCCGTTTCGTGAAGGGGCCTGTTTTCACGAACATGCTTCTGGCTGACGAAATCAACCGCACCCCGCCGAAGACTCAAGCCGCTCTGCTCGAGGCCATGCAGGAGCATCATATAACGGTGGGCAGCACTACATACAGTCTTCCCGAGCCTTTCTTCGTGCTGGCCACACAGAACCCGATAGAGCAGGAAGGCACATATCCGCTGCCGGAAGCTCAGATGGACAGGTTCATGTTCAATATCATCGTTCACTATCCGACGTCTGAGGAAGAGAGCAGGATTATTTCCAGCGTAACGAGCGGGCAGAGCGTGACTTTGGAGAAGATAATGGACGGCGCCAAGGTGATAAGGATACAGGATTTGGTGAAGCGTGTGCCTGTGGCTCCGCATGTTGTCGACTACGCAAGGAATCTCGCCCGGGCTACGCGTCCGAAAGAGCCGGAGGCTCCCGATTTTGTCAAGGAGCTTGTCGGATGGGGCGCGGGGCCGCGTGCCGGCATAAGCCTCATACAGGCCGCGAAGGCCCGTGCCATACTTCACGGGAGGCTTCACGCCACCACCGGCGACGTTACAGCCGTCGCTCTGCCGGTGCTGCGTCACCGTGTGATAACCACTTTTGCCGCGGAGGCCGCCGGGGTCACGAGCGACGAGGTGGTGTCGATGCTTGTGAAGACGCTTGGACCAAACGAAGATCTGGACATCTGAAATGCCGGCGCTGAAGAACGAACCTTCGTATTTGAAGTGGCTGCCCTCGAAGACGACAGCGACGATCTCGCGCTGCGAGATCGTCGCCAGGGGGATGGTCGAGGGCTTCATAGCCGGGCGTCACAGGAGCCCCAAAAAGGGCTTTTCCGTGGAATTTGCCGAGCACCGGCAGTATGTTCCCGGGGATGATCTGAAGAATCTCGACTGGAAGGTGCTGGCCAGGAAGGACAGGCTCTACGTCAAGCAGTACATGGAGGAAACCAACCTCAGGGCGACGATACTGCTGGACTGTTCGGGCTCAATGGCTTACCGCGGCGACGAGGCGGTGAATTTTGCCGGACGCCGCCTCTCCAAGTTCGAATACGGGAAGTATCTTGCAGCGGCGCTGTCGTATCTGCTTATCGGTCAGCAGGACGGCGTCGGGCTTGTGCTCTTTGATACGGCTGTACGCACGTATCTGCCGTCGAAGGTGAGGGCGTCGCAGGTGAGGCGCATTCTTGAGTGTCTGGACGGGGCGGATCCCGGCGGCGAGACCTCGGTGGCGGACGTTTTCAACGATATTGCGGAAAGAATTGCTCCCCGAGGGATGGTTTTCATCATAAGCGATCTCTTCGACGACAATATGGACGAGCTCATAAAATCTCTGCATCATTTCCGCTACAGGAAGCACGAGATAATAGTCCTTCACATTATGGCCGAAGAAGAGCTGCGATTCCCGTTCAACAATTTCCTTCACCTTCAGGATCTGGAATCCACGGCCGAGATTCAGCTTGACCCGAAGGCCTTGCGCGCCAGCTATCTGGAGCGTGTCAACGACTTCCTCAAGAAGCTTGCGGACGGCTGCGGCCAGATGCAGGCGGATTACGTGCCGCTGAGTACCAAAGAGCCCTTTGAGAAGGCTCTGAGTGATTATCTTTCGCGCCGCAGGACCGGAGCGGGCTGACGCAGATGGTCTGAGCGGCGGTGAATTAGGCTGGAATAGCTATGCAGTTTATAAACATTCTGATGCTGTTCGGGCTTCTGGCTGTGGCCGTGCCCGTGATAATACAGTTGCTGAACCGCAAGTCTTTTAAGAAGATTTTGTGGGGCGCCATGATCTTCATAAGGGACTCGATGCGGAAGAGGCGCCGCCGCCTTCTTCTGGAGGAGGTGCTGCTTCTGGCGTGCCGCTGCCTGATTCCCGCGCTTCTCGCGCTGGCGTTTGCGCGTCCGTTCATTCAGCCGGAATCGAGTGTGCCGTGGCTTGTTGTGATGCCTGTGATTCTTCTTTCGATTACTGCGTTCGGCGTGAGTTTTGCGCTGTGGCGCTATCCTTTCTGGCGCAGGATTACATTCTGGTCCGCGGTTCTGCTGTTTGCGGCTTCTCTGGGCATGGTTGTGTTTGAAGAGTGGCTCAACCTTAAGAGGTTCGGCCGCGGGGCTTCCAAGGACGTTGTGCTTGTGCTGGATGGATCGTCGTCGATGTCGATGATAACCGCCGGTGGCAAGAGCAATTTTGAGAACGCGGTGGAGGAGGCGCGCACGTACATTGACAAAGCGCCGAGGGAGACGGCGTTCAGCATCATTGTGGGCGGGCCGGTTCCGCAGGTGCTGAATCCGGTGCCGATTGCGGACAAGCGGGTACTTTTCGACACATTGTCGCAGGCCAAGCCGTCAAACGGCACGATGCAGATGATGGGGGTGTTTACCTCGGCTGCGGTCGCACTGTCGTCCGGTCACAACGGCGTGAAGCAGATAATAGTGATCGGCGACGGGCAGGAGGCCGGCTGGAACGTCGATTCCGAGGAGTCGTGGCGGACTGTCCGGCGCATATTCGAGAGGCTCCCGTCGGAGCCTGTGGTGGTGTGGCGCACGCTTCCGCTTCCCGCCTCAATCCGCAATGTGGCTGTAAGCGGGGTGTCGCTGACGCGAGATGTAGTGGGTACGGACCGGGAGGTCGGCATACGCGTGAGCGTGCTGAATTCCGGAATGGAAGCGGTGACGCCGGACGAGGTGTCTCTGCGCATCGGCACCAGAACGATGACGGCGAAGAACGTCAAGCAGCTCAAGCCCGGGGAGAGCCAGACGTTTGAGTTTTCCCACAAGTTTTCGGAGCCGGGCGCGGCGCTTGTCGTGGCGGAGGTTTCCGCCGGCGACGATCTTCCCGCGGACGACACTTTCAATTACGTGGTTCCCGTGATGGACAGTCTGGGGGTCCTGGTGATTGACGGGAGCCCTCCTGGGAACGTATTCCGGCGGGCGTCGACTTTCGTGTCGCTTGCGCTCCGTCCGGAGTTGTCGCATCTGCTCGGCGAAGGGCAGAACGCCGCCTCCAATCCGCGGGCGGGCGCGGACTTCATGCTCAACACCAAAGTTGTTGACGTGACGCAGGCGTCGCGGATGAATGATTTTTCCGCATACGGCGTGGTCGTCCTTGCCGACGTTGCCAGGCTGCCGCAGCGGACGCTGGATTTGATTTCGGAGTATGTGAAAGTCGGCGGCGGACTTTTGTTTCTTCCCGGCGCGCATTCGCGTCCGGATGTGTTTAACGGGTGGACATGCGGGACGGATCCGGTGCTGCCGCTGCGGCTCGACAAATGGACTTCGGCGGGTGGGAGCGCGTCCGACGCGGAGGGAGCCGGTGCGGACGCAGTCCGCTCCTTCATAGACACGCAGTCTTTTTCGCATGACAGCCTGCATTCTCTGAGAACCGGCACTGACCTGTCGAGCGTGGAGCCGCAGCAGTTCTGGAGGCTTGACGAGGGGCCTGCCGGCGCGGCGTATGTCGCGGCCAGATTTGCCGACGGCAATCCGTTCCTGGCGTTCAAGCAGATCGGGCGGGGAACGGTGGCAATGTCTGCGATGCCCTTTGACTCCTCGGTGTCTGATATCGTTTCCAAACGCGGATTCCTTCCGCTTGTGCATGAGATTGTGTATTTTCTCGCGCGTCCGGCATCCGCGGAGCTGAATATCAGGCCCATGGCGGGAGCGAATCTGTTCCTGTCCAACGGGGCCGGGACCTTTGACGGCGGCGACGAGATTCGGGCCGACTCCGGGTTGTGGGGCATGTACTACAGGAGCAAGGGGATACAGGGCGTGCCGGAAAAGCGTCTGGACCGCAAGGTCGACTTCAACTGGGGCGGCGGTTCACCGATGAATAATTTCCCAAGCGACAATTTCTCCGTAAAGTGGATCGGGTCGCTGGTGGCGCCCGAGTCCGGCAGGTATGAATTTGTTCTGAATGCGGATGACCGTGCGAGTCTGAAGATTGGCGGCAAGCGTGCCAGCGCGGCGGATCTTGAGAAGGGCAAGTCATATCCCATTGAGATAACGTACGAGGAGGACTACGGAGAGGCTCGCGTGGATTTCTGCTGGAAAACTCCGTCCGGGCAGTTCGGGGTGGTTCCGGAGGAGGCGCTGAGTCCGCGCGTGGTGCTCGGGGTTGAAGGCTCCGGTGACATTGTGGAGGTCACGGATCCTCACGGCGACAAATTTTTTGCGGAGATACTTGAATTGGAGGCCGGGATCACGCTCCGGGTTTCCAGAAGCCTGACGCCGGGGCTTTACAGCGTGAATGCGCCCGAGTCAATGAAAACCGTGCTTGCTCCGGCAATCATGCCGGGGAACAAAATAATGTTTTCCGTGTCCGCCGGGGTGGAGGAAAGCCGCGTGGAGGCAATGACGGTGGAGGATATGGAGAAGCTCCAGACGTACATCCCCATATCGAACGCAACGAAGCAGGAAGATGTGCTCAATGCGCTCCATGGTCAGGCGTTCGGTAAGGAGGTGTGGCGAGTGCTGGCAGCAGCAGCCTTCATTTTCCTCATTCTTGAGGTGGTGCTTACCCGCTGGATAGCGATACAGCGCAGGACCGGCGAGGAAATCGACGTGGAATTCAGGAATGACCAACTGCAGGCTTCAGAGGCGTTCAAGGCCTCGGTCGGCAAAATACTTTCGAAGTGATTTGATGACATCCGGAGAGACGATTTAATATGGATCAGAATTTCAGCAGAACGGATTTGCTGCCGGTCACGGTTCCATCGGCGGCTCTGTGGATCCTGCTGGCCGTTTCGGCGGCGGCATGGCTGTGCATTCACTTCATAGTCCGGTCCAAGGGCGGGAACCTGAAACCGCATGTGCGCATAGCCATATGCGTTCCCATAGGGACTGCGTGTTCGTGGCTGCTTTTTCAGACGATGGCCAGGTACATATCTCTGACCGGGCACTGGCATCTTTTCCTGATGGCGCTGCTGACGGCGGTGTCTTTTGAGTTTGTCTCCTGGCTTTATTCTCATGAAGGAAGCAGGCTGCACAGCAGGCGTTCAGCGTTTGCTCTGCTGGCGCTCAGGCTGGCGGCGATCGGCGTGACCATATTCATGCTCCTGCAGCCTGTGCTTGTCGGCGAGAAATCGCGTACGATTCGCCGCCGGGTTGTGATTCTTTCCGACGAATCGGCGTCGATGCAGTTCCGGGACAAATACTGGAAGGACGAGGAACGCCTGGATGTGGCAATGGCGCTGGGGGTGGTTGAGACGGATTCGAATCCGATAGCGGGCATTGCCGATGAACTTGCAAAGGCCGATTCGTATCTCGAATCGGCTGCCGGAGAGCTTTCGTCAGAGTCCGCACTGCCGCCTGCGGCGGAAGGCGAGGCGCCTCTGACCGAAAGGCTGAAGGTCTTTTGCTCGGAGACATCGGAATCCGTTAAAAAGCGCACCGAGGATATTTCCGCCATGCTTTCAAAGGTGGACCGTTCGAAACGGCCGGATACGTACGATATGCTTCAGAGGGTGCGCAACCATCTGCAGTCCGCAGTGCTGCCTTCCATCTCGAGAATTTCGGATGAAATTTCACGAGGAGCCGATTCCGCGGCGCTTTCACGGAGCGTGAGCGCCTGTTCGGAGGTCGTTCGCCTGATTGTTCCCATGCTTCCGGACGTGGAACGTGCCGGAGGCGTCGTGCTCTACGACGGGATGGACGAGGCGTCGCGCGAAAAGGTTGCCGAAGCGGCGGATGTATCGCGTCACGAAATAACGCGCCGGCTCCTTGATGCGTCTGATGGCGAATCGACTATTTCCAGAATCATGGGCAAGTACGACGTCGATTTGTTCAGGTTCGGCTCCGTGGCAGAGCATGATAATTCCATGATATCCGGCGCTTCGGACAAGGAGGCTCCGGCGGCGGATGAAGCGGCAGCAGGGGACAGTGATTCGGAGACGGCGTTCCGCTCGTCCACGGACATGACCAAGGCGTTGGAGACGGTCGTCAACGAAATTCCCGGAGAGGAAATCGCCGGGGTGCTGATGTTTTCCGACGGACTCCACAACGGCGACGCCGGAGTGGACGCCGTGGTGCGCAAACTCAGCACGGGCGGCGTGCCGGTCAGCACGGTTTTGATAGGAGGCACGAAAGATCCGCTTGATGTGACCATCGCCGATGCGAGGTGTCCGGAGTCCGTGTTCCTGGGCGACAAGGTGCGTTTCAACGTGTCGGTGTCCGCCACCGGAGCAAGGCAGAAGACGACGAATGTCAGGCTTTTTCTGGACGACAAGGAGATAGAATCCAAGGAGCTGCAGATAACCTCAGACGACTGGACGTCGGAGGTACGGTTCTCGCATCTGCCGGAGGAGCGCGGCCTGCATCGCTATCGTGTGGCGGTGGATGTCATGGAAGGGGAGGATTTCAAGGACAACAATTCCTGGAATCTCGATGTGTCCGTTTCCGACGACCGTACAAACGTGCTTCTTGTGGATTACCGTCCCAGGTGGGAGTTCCGGTATCTGAGGAATCTTTTCTACGGGCGGGATAAGTCGGTGCATCTGCAGGAGTACCTGATAAGGCCGGACGTGGTCAAAATGGCGGAGCCGCCGCCCCCGCTGCCTCCAGCGTCTGCGGGACGCAAGTTCGGCGATTCGGAGTCCGGCGCGTTTCCCGTGTCTGTGGACGAGTGGCGGAAGTTTGACGTCATTATAATAGGGGACGTGGGCGACGAGTATCTTACCGACGAGGTCGTGGACGCGATAAGATACTGCGTAAGCGAGCGCGGCGCGCTGCTTGTGCTTATCTCCGGGCCGAGGTTCATGCCGCACGGAATAATGAATTCAAAGTTCAAGGAACTGGTTCCGGTTAATTGCGAATACCGTCCCGGCGGGTTCTGGAATCCGCCGGAAGAGGCGTTTACTTTCTCCCTTACGGCATCCGGGCGCGGGCATCCGGTGATGTCGCAGTCGTCATCCTCCGCCGAAAACGAGGACATCTGGCAGGATCTGCCGAGTTTCCACTGGCGCTTCCCTGTGGACGGGGTAAAGCCCGGTTCGGAAGTGCTTGCCTTTGCGAAAGAGGTGAATTCCGACAATATAACATTGGCGAGGGAGCTTGTTTCAGAGATGGAGCAGGATCCGGACGCCGCGGTCCGCAGGTTTTCGGAGCTGCGCGGCGAGCAGGAACGAAATTCGCTTGTGGTGGCGCGCGGTTTCGGACACGGCAAAGTGGTGATGTTCAACACGGATCAGATGTGGAGACTTCGCTATAAGATCGGGGATACCCGGCACCACAGATTCTGGGGTCAGGTGCTGCGCTGGGGCGCCGGGGAGAGACTGCGCGCGGGCAACACTTTTGTCCGCATGGGCACGGACCAGATCCGGTACAGCCCGAATGAGCAGGTGAAGGTCTTTGCCAGAATTGTGGACAGCGATTTCAATTCTGTCGGAGGATTGTCTCCAGAAGTCGTCATGCTGGACTCCGAAGGGCGTGCCGTGGAGGCTGTCGGGCTTTCATTCAGGGAGGATTCCAACGGGTTTTACGAGGGGGTTTTTGATCCGATGCCCGATGCCGGCGTGTATGATCTGGTGCTGAGGTGTCCCAAAGCGGCCAGACTCCTCGGCGGGAACTATCCGCAGGAGCTGGCGATGAAGATAATTGTCGTCACCGCAAAGCGGCCCGCTGAATTTGTAAATGTTGCTGCAGACAGGGAGATCCCGCTCAAGATGGCGACGATTTCAGGCGGCGAGGTGTTGTCACCGGCTGAATTTGCGTCCATGGATCCGGACTTTGGAGAGGGCAACAAGATAATGCATGACCGCACGGAACTCTATTTATGGAGTTCGCCCCTGCTGTTTATAATTGTAATCGTTTTGCTGGCGTGCGAATGGATACTGCGCAAACGTGAAGGCCTGGCCTGAGGCGGCGAACAGTCCGCTGCAGACTGCTTTTTAATCGGGAGAAACACATGGCACTTTTTTGGCATAGGACAAGAAAAGCTCTTGTGAGCGACAAAATACGGAACGAGACGTTTGAAAATCTGCCGCCGGAGATATCGTCGAAGCTGCGGCAGTCTGTGAGCCGTGTGCGCAGGATCATATGGGTGCGCGGGATTCTCGGCGTAATTGCGACGGCCGTTATCTCCATCCTCCTGATTGTTGCCGTGGACGCCATGGTCACGATCTTTTCGGAGTGGGTGAGATGGCTGCTCTGGCTGGCCGGCGTGTCCGCCATTGCAATCGCCGCCAGACAGATGATCGTACGTCCCCTGATGAAGCCTTTCACGCCTTCGCGCATTGCCGCTCTTATAGAGATGAACCATCCGGAGCTGGAGGAGAGGCTTACAACGGTGGTTGAGCTGCTTTCCATACCGGAGTCCAGAGGGCAGGCGTCGCTGCAGCTTCTGAATGTGCTTACCGATGCTGCCATCGACGACATAAAGAACGTCTCCCCTCGCCGCGAATTCACCACGCGCACTGTAAAGCCAAAATTTGTCGCTGCGTTGTCCGCGGTGTCTGTTCTTGTGGTTTTGTTTCTGCTTTTCCCGAAGTCTATGGGGCGGCTGGTTACCCGGGCGGTTATCCCGTCCGCATCCGTGGACAACATTTACGCGGACAATCTGCGCGTCATTCCCGGAGACGCTGTCGTGCTCGAGGGGACGTCGCTCACGGTGGAGCTTGCCGTGTCCGGAGGCTTCCCTGGGCAGGCGTACATAAGGCGCAAGGAAGGGAACGGAGAGGTCGTCGAGCGCATCAAGCAGACGTCGGCGGACAGGACGGATGCCGAGACTGTTCGTCACTATCAGTATTTTTATCCTCAGGTGGAATCTTCGTTCCGCTACCGGATATCATGCGGCAGCGCGGTTACCAGATACTATGACGTGACGGCGGTTCCAGTGCCGTCATGGCGGGAGCTGTCGGTTCGGTGCATCTATCCGGAGTACACGTCGAGGTCGCCGGAAATGCTGCCGGAAGGGCAGACCGACATCATTGCTGTTGCCGGTACGAAGGTTGAAGTGCTGACGGTACCGTCGCGCGAGCTGACAGGTTCGCTTCTGCTGGGAGATTCAGCGATTCCGGCGACGGTTCTTCAGGATGGAACCATGCGGTTTGATTTCGGCATGACGAACGGGATGTTTGAGAGCTGGGCGGTGCTGCTGACCGATTCGTACGGGTTTTCAAACAGTCTTGCGTTCGCTACGGTGCAGGCCGTGGAAGACGAGGCTCCGCGTATCGTGCTGGACTCACCTGAGGAACTGACATGCGGGATGCCGACGTTCGGCAGGTTTTCATTTACGTTCACGGTTTCGGACGATTTCGGCGTGTCGGATCCCGTTATGCTTGTGGCGGTAAACGACGGGAAGTACGAGGAGTTTAAGACGCTTGAGATCGAGCCTGTGGAAGGGGAGTACGGAATGTGGCGCGGCTCCGGAGCGCTGGAGCTGGCCAGGCTTACGCTTGCGGACGCGGCGCGCGTGCGCATGCAGCTTCGCGTGCGCGATAATCTCCCCGGGGAGATGGGCGGGCCTCACGAAGCGTTCAGCCAGGTGGTCAATATCACAGTGCACGATATGTCCAAGTCGCTGAACGAGCAGCTGATTCACGAACAGGCGGAGAAAGTGGACATGACGTTTGAAGACGTCAGGAAGCGCCTGGAGGAAGCTTCGAGGCAGGCTGAAGAGGCCTTGAATTCTCTGAAAAAGGGAGAAGAGGATAAGGCGGCGTCGCAGAACGCTGAGGAGAGACTGGAAAAAGCCAGAGAAGAGCTTTCTTCCGCCGAAGAGGATCTGAGAGCGCTGGCCAATGCGATGGATGATTCAATATACGATGCGAAAAAGGACGATGTGGATCGCCTGACCGACGATTATATCGAGCCGGCCAGAGAGAAGTCTGAAGATGCGATTATGGCGGATTCGCATGAAAACAAGATTTCGGAAACGGAAAATCTTTCGGAGAAAATAAAGCAGGCTTTGGACGAAACGGAAAAGCTTCGCGGGGACCTGAGCGAATTTTCCAAGGATCTGCAGGACCTGCAGGCATTGAACGAGTTTTCCCAGCAGGAGCAAACTCTGGCGGATCTGGCCGACGAGGGCGATATCTCCGCCAAAGATTGGTCAAATTTGCAGGAAGACCTGCTCAAACAGTTTGAGAACCGGTTCAATGAACGTCTCAACGAAACTCCGGCGGAGACAGGGCCGCTGGCGGAACAGCTCCGCGAAATGGGCAATATGCAGAACAAAGTGTCCGACTTGGAAAAACGTCAGCAGGATCTGCAGGATGCGGTAGAGCGGCTGTCGGACCCCGGAACGAGGGAGGCCGCAGCAAAGCAGCTGTCGGATCAGACAAGCGAGATGCCGCCGGAGACGACGCCTGAAAACCGTGCGGCAAAGCTTCAGTCGGACTTGGCCGGCGAGATGGACGCTCTGTCTGAAAGCATGAAGCAGATGTCGTCCGACATGATGAACGGAGAAATGCCCGTCCCGGAGGCGGCAGAGAAGCTGCAGGACGCTGCGGAACACGCCGCTGACGCCGGTAATGACGGGGAGGAAGCCTCTTCAGAGCTATCCAATGCCAACGGGGAACAGGCGGCGGAGCACATGGGGGAGGCGCTGGAGGATTTGAAGAAGGCCGGACAGTCGCTGAAGGAGGCCGAGTCTGCGGTCAGGGGCGCCGCCTCTGAAAACAACGAGTACGAGGATGTGCATGAGTCGATGCAGGATTCCCTGGACGCTGCCCGTCAGGCGGCGGCTCAGGAAGCTCAGCAGCAGAACGAGAACTCCCAGCAGATGATGTCTCAGGCGCATAAGAGCGCGGAAAACGCTGCGGAACAGATGCAGAACATGGCGGAGCAACAGGCTGAAGAGCTGGGCATACCGATGATGGCGATGGACGGACCCGGAGCTCAGGAGCAGATGAAACCGTTGAAAAAGCTTTCCGTTGACAGGTACGAAGGAGTGCCGGAGCTTCTCAAAAATCTCGGCATTACGGACAGTGACTGGTTCAAAACGAAGGGAGAAAACAGCGCAGATGCTCTGGAGAGCCTCCTTGAAGACGTTCCTTCCGAATACCGCGGTCTGGTCAGGGCATACTTCATGGAGCTCGCGAAGGAGCGTAAGTAATGATACGTAAAGCGATAGTTCTTTTCGCCGCGTCGTTTGTCTCCGTAACGTCGGGAAGTGTCGTCTTTACGTATGAGTCCGCTTCGGCCAAGGTAGACGATGCCATAGAGTCCGGGTTGGATTACCTCGCCTCTGTGCAGCAATCGGATGGCTCCTTCCCTGGCAAATACGGGGACTCGGCGGCGCTGCCGGCTTTGGCCGGGATGGCGTTCCTGTCGAAGGGGTATACTCCGCTGAGCAAAAAATTCGGCGGTGTGGTGAACGGGTGCATAGACTACGTGCTTTCGTGTGGCGACGCCAAAAACGGTTATTTCGGAGGGCGCGGCAACGGCAGGATGTACGCGCACAGCATAAGCACGCTTTTTTTGTCGGAAGTCTCCGGTATGGTGGATGAAAACCGGCAGGAGAAAATAGACAAAATTCTCCCTCTGGCGGTGAAACTGCTCCTCGACGCGCAGAAAGTCAAAAAGAACCAGCGCGACAGCGGCGGATGGCGGTATACGCCAAAGAGCAACGACAGCGATATGTCCTGCTCCGGCTGGGCTCTTATGGCTCTGAGGTCCGCCAGGCTGAATGGGGCGCGGATTCCGGACGATGCCATATCGCGGGCTGTGGAGTACGTAAAACGCCACCATGACCGCGGACAGGGCTCTTTCGGTTATCAGGACGGAACCACCAACTCCTCCACGCTCACCGGAGCCGGAATTCTTTGCCTTGAATTGTGCGGACGCCATAATGATCCCGACTCCCTGCGCGCGGCGCGGTACCTGCTGCGTTCGTACAATGAACTTCTTAACGCAGGCAACAAATTCTACGGTATGTACTATACCTCGCAGGGCCTGTTCCAGATTGGCGGAGAAGGCTGGAATGTGTTTTCGGACTGGATGTACCGTACGTGGATTCCGAGACAGAAGAGAAACGGGGCATGGACGGGTTCCGGGGAAGAGGCTAATGGGTGTTACGCCACGTCTCTGGTGATTCTGGCGTTTACAGTGCCGTACCGTCAGCTGCCAATATATCAGCGGGACGAAACCGTGGATGAGGAAACATGACGGATGCCCGTCGAAGAAACAAATTTCCGAGAATATGTCGGCTTGTTGAAACGAGGTGTGCAATGGGAAAGTTTTTTGCGGTATGCGCGGTAAGCTTGATTTGCTCCGTCAGGGCGGCGGCGCAGGCGACGCTTACCGGAGTGTCCGTCCCGGACAATATAGATGAGGCCATCCACAGAGGGCTTGATTTTCTTGCGTCCATACAGCTCGAAAACGGCTCGTTCCCCGGGGAAAACGGCAGCACGACGGCGTTGCCGGCTCTGGCCGGGATGGCGTTCCTGTCCGTTGGATATACGCCTCTCGACATCGAATACGGCAAGGTCATAAACAAGAGCATAGACTATATCGTCAGTCAGGCGGAGCCGAATACCTGTTACCTCGGGAAGGCCGGGAACGGGCGTATGTACGCCCACAGCATAAGCACGTTGTTCCTGTCGGAGGTTTCCGGCATGGTGGACGAAGAACGCCAGAAAAAAATTGATGAGATTCTGCCCGGCGCGATAAAGGTGATTCTGGATGCGCAGAATGTGCAGAAAAACGACAGGGACAAGGGCGGATGGAGGTATAATCCGACAGATGCGGACAGCGACATGTCGTGTTCCGGCTGGGCTCTTATGGCGCTTCGTTCGGCGCGTCTTAACGGGGCGAGGATTCCCGACGATTCTATCGAGAGGGCCGTCGCCTACGTTAAGCGTCACCATGACCGTGGGCAGGGATCTTTCGGATATCAGAACGGCGTTGAATATGCGACTACCCTTAGCGGCGCTGGGATTCTCTGTCTGGAGCTTTGCGGCAAGCACAACGACCCGGATTCTCTGCGTGCGTCCAGATACCTTCTCCGGGTTTATACCGAGATGCCCAGGCAGTCGTACAAGTTTTACGGCATGTACTATACGTCGCAGGGACTGTTCCAAATCGGCGGGGAGGGGTGGAAGGTTTTTTCTGACTGGATGTACAGGGTCTGGGCTCCGTGGCAGCGTGTGGACGGGTCATGGACCGGCGACGGAGCCGAGAGCAACCCGTGCTACGGCACATCTATGATGATCCTTGCGTTCACCGTGCCGTACAGGCAGCTTCCGATCTACCAGCGTGATGAAACGGTGGATGAAGAGTGACGGCTGAATTGGGGAGATGACGCCGCTGGATGGCTTGGATTCGCCTGCCGCCATGCGCGTAAACGGCGGTTTTTATGCGCGTCTGCCGCTGCGGGACCGGCGTTCGCGTTTTTGCTCTGCTGCAGGCGGATTAGCCGCAGGGTTGCGGCGTGCGGCGCGCGGGGGCTGTGTCTTGTATCTTTGCAGAGAGCCCGGCAGGATCCGATGCGAATGTGTCCGACTGGGGCGGGCGCGTCCCCGGATGCCGATTCCGGTGTTCTGAAGTGTTCCGCAAGCTGCAGCCTGCGGAATATCTGCCGGACTATGACTCGGCGGCGCAAAATTGCGCTGAATGCCGCCGGTGAATGGCGATGCGCCGGGCACGCTGTGGCTGCAGGTTTTTATAATCCGTGTTCCCGTGCAGTGCGGGCTGCCCGTATCGCAAGCGGTGTAATTCGGGGCGTATGGCGTCCGATGCGCGCCGGGCACGCTGTGGCCGCATGGAAGGCTGCGCCACGGCATGTTTTGAAGTGCCGGACGCACGCATGTTTGCGCCGGACATTTTTCTCGGAAGTGTTCCAACGTGTTCTCTGCCGCAGTTTTTTCTTTACCTGTGAAAACGGGCAGGAGTAGTATATGCGCAACGCGGCTGAGCGCCGCCTGCAGCGGGTGTTCACGTCGTGCGAGAGGAAAGAAAATGAACAGCGATACGATAAAACAAGGGGTGGAGAGAGCTCCGCACCGCAGTCTGCTTTATGCGGCCGGTGTGAAGAAAGAGGATTTTAACAAGCCGTTCATCGGCGTATGCAATTCGTTCGTCGAAATTATCCCCGGCCATGTTCATCTGAACAAAGTGGGCGAGATCATCAAGAAGGCTGTGAGGGATGCCGGCGGCGTGCCGTTTGAGTTCAATACCATGGGCATTTGCGACGGTATTGCGATGGCTCACACAGGGATGAAGTATTCTCTTCCGTCCAGAGAATTGATTGCCGACAGCGTTGAGTCCATGGTTGCCGCTCACAAATTTGACGGCATGATCTGCATTCCGAATTGCGACAAAATTGTGCCTGGAATGCTTCTCGGCGCTATCCGTGCAAACGTACCTACGATTTTTGCGAGCGGCGGAGCCATGATGGCCGGCAGGAATCCGGTGACCGGCAAGGCGTCAGATTTAAACACGGTTTTTGAAGCCGTGGCAGAGCGTACAAACGGCAAGATAACTGACGAGCAGCTCGAGGCGGTTGAGAAAACCTCGTGCCCGGGATGCGGTTCGTGTTCCGGAATGTTTACCGCGAATTCCATGAACTGCCTCTGCGAGGTCATCGGAATCGCGCTGCCCGGCAACGGGACAATTCCCGCGGTGGATCCGGAGCGTGTCGAGAAAATATGGAGGGCGGCCGCATTCCGGATTGTCGAGATGACAAAATCGGGCGGACCGCTGCCGCGCGAGATTATCACCGAAAAGAGCATAGACAATGCTTTCGCGCTCGATATGGCTATGGGCGGAAGCTCCAACACCGTACTTCACTCGCTGGCCATCGCGCACGAGGCCGGCATAAAGTATGACCTGCACCGGATTGACGAAATTTCCCGCAAGTGTCCCAATGTGTGCAAAGTGGCGCCGTCATGCGGTTATCACATAGAGGACGTAAACGCCGCGGGCGGCATTCCGGCCATATTGAAGCGGCTGCTTGACCTGCCCGGACTGCTCCATACAGACGCGGTAACGGTATCCGGCAAAACGATAGGCGAAATAGCTTCCGCGGCCGTTGTGAAGGATGAAAACGTTATTCGTACTCTCGAAAATGCATATTCCAAAGACGGCGGACTTGCCATACTTCACGGCAATCTGGCGATGGAGGGGTGCGTTGTGAAGAAGGCTGGTGTGGCGCCGTCGATGATGACCTTTTCCGGTTCCGCCATATGCTTCGATTCGCAGGAGGATGCGTGCGAAGGCATTCTCGGCGGCAAGGTCAAACCGGGAAATGTCGTTGTGATCCGGTTCGAAGGGCCGAAAGGCGGTCCCGGAATGCAGGAGATGCTTGCTCCGACGGCGTACATAATAGGAGCCGGTCTGGGAGAGTCTGTGGCGCTGATAACGGACGGCCGGTTCTCCGGAGCTACGCATGGAGCTTGCATCGGGCATGTGTCTCCGGAAGCGGCAGAGGGCGGGCTTATCGGGCTGATCAAAGACGGCGACATAATCGACATCGACATCCCGAACCGCACGCTTTCTGCCCGCGTCGGGGAGGATGAGATAGCGAAACGCCGCGCCAGCGCCAAGCCGTGGGTCCCGCGTGCGTACGGCGGATGGCTCAAACGTTATTCCCTCCTTGTCGGGAATGCCAGCTCCGGCGCTTCTCTGCTGGGGTAGCACTGCGCCGCACCGCCCGCAGCAGACGCGTCTCGTGAGTGCGGAAGAGGCGCTTCTTCGGTGCGGGCATGCTGCCGCTCGTGCGGGCCTCCCGGTTATCTCTGCGGATGCCGGACCGGGTGCGTCCGCCGCGGTGCGGTCCGATGCGTCCGCGTTGGCGGCGGCATTCCGGCGGCAGGGGACGAGCGCCCGGGCCGTCGGTGCGGGCTAATTCTCCTGCGGCGGCGCGCGCTTGGGGCGAATTCTCTTGCGGGGCGTCTATTTGCTCATGTATAATCCCGCCGCGTGTGTGGTAGTGTCCGCACGCTGGGGCATATTCTTAATTCTGGTGGTACTATGAGTCGTAATTTTTCTGTTGCTGTGGCGGGCGCTACGGGCGCTGTTGGCGTGGAGATGCTGAAGGTTCTGGAGGAGCGGAAATTTCCCGTGTCCTCGGTAAAGCTTCTGGCTTCGAGCCGTTCAGTCGGGAAGAAAATGATGTTTCGCGGCGAGCAGCTCACGGTTGAAGAGCTTAAGCCGGACTCGTTTAACGGAGTGGACATTGCCCTTTTCAGCGCCGGTGCTTCGGTTTCGAAGGAATTCCGCAAAAGCGTGGTTGATTCCGGTGCGGTGATGATAGACAATTCGAGCGCATTCCGGATGGAGAAAGATGTTCCTCTGGTCGTTCCGGAGGTCAATCCTGAGGATGTGAAGAACCATCACGGGGTTATAGCCAACCCGAATTGCTCTACGATAATAATGCTCGTGGCGGTGGCTCCGCTTCACAAGGCGTTCAGATTGAAGCGCATGGTGGCGTCCACCTATCAGGCGGCGAGCGGAGCGGGCGCGAAGGGCATGAATGAGCTTGTCGTTCAGACCGGGCAGATACTGAGAAATGAACAGATTGCACCTGAGGTGTTCGCTCACAGGATTGCTTTCAATCTTATACCGCATATAGACGTGTTCAACGAGAACGGCTATACAAAAGAAGAACTCAAGATGCTGAATGAGACGCGTAAGATGCTCCACGACGACAGCATTATGGTCTCATGCACATGTGTGCGCGTTCCCGTCATGCGTGCGCATTCAGAGTCGCTCAATCTGGAATTTGCATGCCCCGTGACCCCGGATGACGTCAGGCGGGTGCTTTCCGGAGCGCCGGGCGTGAAGCTTGTGGACGAGCCTTCCGCCAAAAGATATCCGATGCCGGTGGACGCTTCCGGGCAATGGGACGTCCTGGCCGGACGGATAAGGCAGGATATTTCCAGAAACGACGGATGCGGAATTGATATGTTTGTGTCCGGGGATCAGGTGTTGAAGGGCGCCGCCCTTAACGCTGTCCAAATCGCGGAACTTGTAGCTTTGATGTAGCGCCGTGGCTGTCGGTTTGCCGTTTGCGGAAGATTTGGCGGATATCCGGGTGGTGATGCCGGATGTTCCCGGGAAGAGCGCCGTAATATGGCATGTTCAGGGCAGGTTTGAGTCGCAGTCCGATGTTTTTGCCGGGAGCTTTTTCTCGAAAGAGGAACTGGCGGAGTACGAAACGATAGGCAGAGCGAGCCGTCGCCGCGAATGGCTTGCAGTGCGTGTGGCGCTGAAAAAGATGCTGCTGGACGACGGCGTCGCGAATTCCCCGGCGAGCCTTTTTATCCGCAAGGATGAAAGGGGATGCCCGTACGTTGTCCTCTGGGAGCCTCAGACTGGCAGGTACGAGCGTATACCGTGCTCGTTTGCTCACAAGGGGGCGATGGTCTTCGCCGCATATGCGCATGATCACTCGCGGCGAATAGGCATAGACATAGAACGCAGGTCGTGGAGGATTGCGTTCCTGAAGAAGAAGTTTGTGTCACAGGACGACTGTCTTCTGGCGAAGGGCGACGACATGGGGGACGATACGATCCTGTGGTCGTTCAAGGAGGCTGCGTCCAAGCTGCTCGGATCCGGTTATGGATGCGGATTTACCACAATTTCATGCAAAGAGACCGGGCCGGGAGTGTGTGAGCTGAGCCGCGCGTCGGATTGCGGAGCGGTGGACTCCTTTACAGGGAGATACAGCTGGTTCGGCAGATATGTGATAACGCTTGTCATGGATCCGCCGGGAGACGGCGGCTGCCGTCCCGCAGAAATGCGGCGCAGATACGGGTATTGGGAACGCTTCCGCAGAGGAATCAGGCTGCGGGAGGTCAGACGTTTCAGGCTGTCACGATAAGGTGGGAGTTGCGATGCTTCATGTTCTTACGAACGCGCTTTCGCCGGAGGTTCTGAAGTTTGTTTTTGCGGTTCTCCGGGTGATTTTTTATCTGTGCTGCATTGCGGTTGTCGTTTTTTCGTGCCGCGGCAATACGGGCGGAGCCAGACGGTATACGCGCGGCCTGCAGTGGGTTCCGGTGGTTATGATTTGTGCGGCGTTTGCGGCCATACTGGCGTATCAGGCGTCGTGGCAGCTTGCAGGATTCGCCAGACACGATTTCGTGGAGTTCATGGAAATTTACAACCGCAGGCCGGACAACGCCGCGCACAATGTGAGGCGCGGGAAGATTCTCGACAGCAAAAACCGGGTAATGGCGGAGGATAGCTGCGACGGCAGTTTTTCTCGGGTTTATCCCTATGGAGAAGCCGCGGCTCACGTAGTCGGATACAGGATGCCGGGAGGGGAGTCGTCCGGGGTTGAAAATGCGGCCGACGGCATTTTGTGCGGATATGAGCATCCTCCGGAGAGTTTTGCGGATGGGATGCGGACTATTGGAGCCAACGTTTTCAAGGACGTGCGGGAGCTGGGAACAAATGTGGTGCTGACGATCGATGCGGATCTTCAGGCCGCGGCCTGCGAGCTCATGTCCGGCCGTCGCGGGGCCGTAGTGGCGGTGGAACCGGGGACGGGGGCGGTGAGGGCGCTGTATTCGTCGCCGTCGTTTGATCCGAACCGTTATGATAAAAGCCTTGGCGTGGCGCCGGACGCACCGCTGCTCAACCGTGCGCTGCACGGGCTGTATCCGGCTGGCTCCACGTTCAAGACCATGATTGCCGCCATGGCGGTGCAGTACGGAGTCCCTCTGCGCATAGATTGTCCGGCTGAGGGATATCTTGCTCCGGGGGCGAATCGACCAATACGAGACCACGAGTACTACTCGTACAAGGAACGCGGCAGTGTGTGGGGAGGATTCGGTAAAATCGGTCTGGATGAAGCTCTGGCCAAGTCTTCGAACACGTATTTCGCGAGGGCTGGAGTCGAATGCGGCACGGACGCCTTTAATAAGACGGTTGAACGGCTTATGATGAACGAGAGGATTGTCGTGCTGCGCGGCACAAACGGAATGATATCTGTGAGGGCCAGCCGGGTACCTGTTTTGGGGCGCGGAGAAAGGCGGGAATTGTCGCAGCTGTCAATAGGGCAGGGCCGTCTTCTTGTGACGCCGTTTCACATGGCTCTGGCTGTGTGCGCTCTGGCAAACGAAGGGTATATAATGCGGCCCCGTCTTCTTGAAGAGCAGGAGCCGTCACAGATGACTCAGGTTTTTTCAGCCGCAGCGGCGCGAAGGGTTCGCGAAGCTATGCGTTATGCGGTGCTCCACGGTACCGCCCGCAAAGCGGATATCCCGGGGCTGGGTGTGTGCGGCAAGACAGGTACGGCGCAGAATCCCGGCGGAGAGGACCACTCGTGGTTCGTGTGTTTTACAACGGCGGTGAGAACAAATCTGGCTGTGGCGGTGGTTGTTGAAAATGCGGGTTTCGGCTCCGCGCAGGCGCTTCCCGTGGCGGCCGGGATCCTCCGGCGCGCTTACGGTCTGGATTCTGAGGTCAGCTCCGCATCTGTCAAGCAGCGGGCCGCTCCGGCTGCAGAAGCTCCGCGGAAGAGCGGCGCGCTTGAGCAGCGCCATGCGGATGGAACCGGCGGCGAATCCCGCACGGAACAGCCTGCGGTACGCGGCGCGCTTGAGCAGCGCCGTGCGGATGGAACCGGCGGCGGAGACCGCACGAGACCGCCCGTACGCGGAGAACGCACCCGCAGCGCTGGCAAAGGCGTGCTTTTCCCGAACGCCGGAAGGAGGCAGTAATGTTTTTTCGTTTAGTCATATTGCCTTTGTCGGTATTTATTCCTGTCTATCTGTCTATAATCGTGTCCAGATTGGCGGACGCGCCCGTTCTCTTTGCGTCGGACGCTCTGCCGGCGGCAATTTACGCCGCAGTGGTGTTGTTTGTATATGCGGTGCTGAAGCTGTCCGGGTATCGCGGGTCTCTGTCGGTTCCCGGTCTGGCCGTGATGTTCTGCGGTCTCGGCATGATGTTCCAGATGCGGGTGGGGATGGTGGTGTCCCTCGAGAGGGTGTCTTTTTCTCAATGGGCCTTCCCGCTCGGGGCGTGCGCCATGCTTGCCGCATTTCTGTCCGGACGCGGGGGACGGCTCAGAAAACTTGAGCCGCTTTGGTTCCCGATAATGATAGCCTCGGTGGCGATTATTGCGTTTGTGCTCATTGTCGGGCGTCGTTACAGGGGCGCAGTTTTCCTGCCCGGGAACGTGAACCCTGTAGAGATTGTGAAACCGATGCTAATTGTTTTCATCTCTTCAATGCTGGCCGGCCACAGTTCCCTGCTGCGGAGGGGTTTTCTGGGGATACCGCTGCCTCCGGTTAACATTGTGCTTACGATAGCGATTCTCTGGGCTGCGCCGATGCTTATGCTTGTACTTCAGGGCGATTTCGGCATGTTTGCGCTGATGAATGCTACACTGGTGATAATGATTTATGCGGCCGCAGGCCGCCTGCTGTATCTGGCCGCTGGTTTGGCCGCTATTGTTCTGCTTGCGCGTCTGGCCATACCTATGACGGCGCGTGGCCTGGCACGCTGGAACGCCTGGATTGACCCGTTCAGCGTGGCCACGGGAGCCGGATGGCAGCCTTTGCAGGGGCTGGTGGGGCTTTATTCCGGCGGGTTCTTTGGAACCGGAGTGGGGGCAGGTTCTCCTACAGTAGTGCCGATAGTAGAGTCGGATTTCATATACATTGTACTCGGTGAGGAACTCGGCATTGCAGGATGTTTTTTTGTTATGCTTTTCTACATTCTTTTTACGGCCCAGGGAATGAGAATCGCGTCAAGGACGCCTGATGTATATGAGTCGACGGTGGCTACCGGCATCACTTCGTGCATAGCTTTGCAGGCTGTGTTCAACATAGGCGGCGTGACAACGGCTATCCCGCTGACGGGTATCCCTCTGCCGTTTTTGTCGCACGGCGGGAGTTCTCTGGTGACGACGCTTCTCATGGTGGGAATGTTAATGGCCGTGTCTGACAGTTCCGAAAGCGGAGCCGGACATTCCGGTAAACGTAAAACTGGTGGCCGTCGCAGGGCCCGCAGGGGGACGCCGGCTCCGAGGCGTCATGTGAAGCCGTATGATGATTCAGCAGCCGGTTCGTCAGACGGCGAGGCCGCCGTCTGAACGCCGCACTCCTTCGCGCATCAAGTGCCCTGCATCATGTTGGTGTTTGCCTCGCAGTTGGCCTTATGCTTTGGTCTGCTCGTGCGCGCACATGTGCCCTGCATTATATCAGGGCGGATTCTGCGCAGGTTTTCTCGTGCACAAAATGGCGCGGACCGGTGCGAATCAGAATTTGCGCACTGGTGCGGCCGCCGGTGCACACTTACATGGCAGCTGGACCTGAGTTACGGGTAAAACAAACGCAAAACACGATCTAGAACACGACCGCTAACCGCATACACTGAAGCAACTTGATGCCTTAGCAAAAGAAAAGCGGCGCACCGCAAAAAAAGACAGGGAAGCTCCGCCGTACAGAATGGAGGCGTGAAGCGGAGTCGAACCGCTCTAAGAGGTTTTGCAGACCTCTGCCTAGCCGATCGGCCATCACGCCTTGATTTCCAGCAAAGGTATCATATTTGCCCGAACACAGTCAACCGAAATTTTCAGGTATATGAAAAATGTTTGCGGCATTACGGAAGCCTTCTCCCGCCGGAATGCATTTTGTGCCATTCCGTGTCTTTACTTTTTCCCTCGTGTATATCATACTGGGGGCGTTTACGATCAGGGGGAGGCTCATGTGTCTTAGGATTGCTGTTTTTGGTGATATTAAAGCTCCGCGCGGCGGGTTCGGCGGTGCAAGCGCAGATATTGCCGGCATTCTGTTTCGCCGGGCAGTGGAGTTCTTGAAAATCAGGGGAAACACAGATCTTGTGCTTCTTGCAGGCAACTTGTCAGGAGCGCCTTCTGATACGGAGTTTTTGCGCGCTGTTCGCAAAGTGGCGGACAATGCGCCATGCCCAGTCGCGGCAATTCCGGGGAAAAGCGATCCGGCTCCGGAAGTCTTCTTTGAAGAGTTCGGAAAGACGGAATACATTGACATAAAGGGGTACAGGATAGTGCCGTTCTGTGCGGCGGACAATTGCGGGGGCGAGTACGTCTCACATGAAGACTCTTTAAGGCTGGAGCACATCTGCCGCAGTTTCCACGGGCCTAAAATAATTTGTACGTGCGGCGGCGTTTCCTGGGATACGGCGTTTGGAATGAAACTATTCGGTGAGTCTTCCGCCGGGAGTCCCAGAAATATCTTGGGGGAATTGAACATAAAGGCGGTGATCCGCGGGCATGCTTCTCCGGAATGCCGTCCTGCACGGGAAGGGTTTCCGGAAGTCGTATATTCGCCGGTTTTCTGCGAGTCTCCGTTTAGTTTCAAAATTGTGGAATTTGACGGCCGCGGAGGCTGTTCTGATGAAACAGTGTCTCTTAAACTTCCTGACGGCGTCGAGTGGATCGACCATCATACGCATTCTCCGTTTGCATTCTGCAATGAAAATGTCGATCCTTCTGTGGAACAGCGACTTATGGACGCCCTGAATATTCGTGCCGCCTGCGTTACGGAGCATTCGAGCCACCTATGTTTTCAAAGGAGTGAATACAGCTTGCAGAAGTGGTTCTTCGATATTCCGTTCAAACCTTCTTCTCAAAACCGTTCCGCGGAATATCTGCATTATTTTGACGGATTGGACAAAAGCCGTTTCCTCTGCGGAACGGAGCTTGATGTGAATGTTCGCGGGGACATGGTTCTGTGTCCGGAACTGGAGTCCGGCGCACGGTTCCGAATAGGAGCAATTCACGCCCTCAGCGACCCGCAAAGCGAACATGCTCCGGAGGAATTCCTTTTTTTGGCCGAATCTCTTCTGAAAAGGGGCGGAGTTAAAGTGCTGGCCCATCCTTACCGTGTTTTTGCATGGAACGGAGTGAAACAGAATCCTTCACATACTTACCTTCCGCTGGTTAATCTGCTCAGGAAGTATAATGCCGCCGCGGAGGTAAATTTCCACCACAATCGCCCCGATCCCGTCTTCACGCGAATGTGCATAGACGCCGGGGTGAAAATCTCGTTCGGGAGCGACACGCACAATTTGTACGAAATCGGATTTTTTAATCCTCATATAGAGTTTATCCGCTCGATAGGCTGCGATGGGGATCTCAATGATATCCTTTTGTAAGTCAAATAAACGGTTTCCGTACGTCAATAATTTCCTGACGTATGGGCGGCCGCCCATAACGTCCTTGGGCTGAGCGCGCAAGCCGCTCCTGAGTTGTCCGGCATATGGCTTCTCCGGGGTTCCCGCAGGTCTTCCGGCGTAATGGCGGGAGTTTTTCGGTACTGCGTCATCTGGAAGGTGCTTTTGTGCGAAACCGAACGCAGAAATGCGGCGCCCGTCCAAATCGGGGCGTCTCTTCCCGCAGCGGTTCTCTTTGGGGGGTAGTTCAATATTCGGCGCTGAGGGCTGCTTCACACTCCGTAAATGCAATCCAGAGAGTGGAGGCATTCCGCAGCGGTACGCCGTGAAAAGATCCGCTTAAACGGGATGTCTACACGGGTTTAACGGAGCCGAAAACAAGACACGGTACGTTGCGTAGTCTGGCTCGGTGGAAGGCGGCAGCGCCGCGGCTGTCTGCATGGCGCAGCTGTGCTTCAAACGGATGCGCCGTTTGTCCGCGGTTCGTTTTTCGCCGCAGTTCTGCAAGATTGTCTTTGTGTCCGGCGTTTCCCGTTGTTTCCGAATCGCAGCGTATCGCAACACGTTATGTCGAAGCGTGGTCCTTGTATGACTTCGGCGCTGATGAACTGCTGGCGGGTATCTGCCGACGCGTGCCGCACTTATTGGTGTTCTGCGGACGGATTCCTGAAACCGGGAGCTCCCGAAGCCGACGTACCCAGCGCGCAGCGATGCCGTTAACGCGGCGGTTAAGCCTCACTGGATCATGTATACAGTAAGTCCCTCGGAAGAAGAGGAAGAAAACTTCAGACTGCGCACAGGGTTTGGAATCAGGAAACAATCGCCGTGCCTTATATCGAATCGTGATTCTGCCGTGACGCTGCCGCCTCCGTGGGTAACAACCGCCAGCTGCCATTTTGATGGCACGGCGTAGTTAAATTCTTCTCCGGGCCGCAACTTTATTGCGGAGACGCGGAAACAGTCTGTACGGTTCGAGTCCACCAATACTTCGACCGGTCCATTTTTGGAGACCGGGCGGATCATCAGTTCCCGGAGCACTTCTTCTTTTTCCCGACCCCGGTATTCGAAGCATTCAAGGCCCTGATCAGGCGTAAGATTCTGCCACATGTCGTAGTCGCTAAGCGTGACATCGCCGATTTTCTTTTCCGGCTGTACGACAAGATCTGTAGGTTCCTGGACTTCCAGCATCAGTATGCCGGGGCCTATCGCATGAGGGATGCGTCCGGGAATAAAAAAATTATCTCCGGGTTTAACTTCAATCTTGTGCATCATTGACATTACAGACGGGATGTCCTGCTCCAAGACCGCCTTCTTGAATGCTTCCCGGTTTATGCCGGGCTTGAACCCCAGCATCACGTAAGGTTTTTGACCCCCGATCTCACGAGTGTCCAGAATAAACCAGCTTTCAGTTTTACCGTAATCGCTCCGGCAGTATTTCTTTGCGAACTCACGATCCGGATGGCACTGAAACGGCAGGCGAATCGCGGAGTCGAGAAATTTGCACAGCACGTTTATTCCACGATTCTTTTCACCGAGGATAATATCACCGTCTTTGAGAAGCAGGTCGGAGAGCAATTCTCCGGAGGTGAGCGTTGAAATTCCCTCGTTTTCAGATCCGCCGCGATCCTTGTTGTTGGCCTTTGTAGAGGATCCAAGCCAGTTTTCCGGGAAGAGTCCGTCTGTTTCGTGTTCTTCGAACATCATTTTATCCAGCAGTTTCCCGCCGAGATAGCACCGCCAGACGCGATTGGGTCTGAAAAACAGAGGATTTGTATATTTTTTCATTTCTTTTTGTGGACGATGTCTGAGACTGGGGCCGTAACGGCCTGCGGCATCAAAGGGTTGCGTAAGTTCCTGTTTCTGACTGCCGTCTCAGCGCCGGCAGTATGCATTGCGCCGTTTGTCAAAGAAACGCCGCGTGCCGGAAGAACGGCACGGCGGATGCAGGCGCGGCTCTGTCCGCATAGTGTTCATGCTCCTTCGGCAAAGCATGGATGCGAGACTTTCCCGACGCTGCGGATTTGTGATTCAAAAGCGGCGCCGGGAGTCTGCGCATGCCTGTACGCATGAGAACGCTCTCCGCAGCTTCACAAAACGTACGAAACCATTCAATACCATCCTGCGCCGCAAGCTAGAACGGCGCCGCAATGTGCCATGCGGCGCCGTTCGAACAATACACACTTTCCTGCGAGTCCCGGCGCAGGCTGGCCAACCCAACCCGCGCCGAGGGCGCCGGATGGCGCCTTACATTGCTGGATTGGGTGTGTATATCTTCTCAACAGGCTTTACGCACGGGCACGGGCGTCTTTCACTGTTGACAGCCGCCGGCGGCGTCGCCCACCTGATCGCGTTCAGAATAACTTTTTGAACGTTCTCGTCGTGATATATCGGGAATGTTTCGTGTCCGGGGCTGAAGTAGAATATTTTGCCCAGATCCCGATGGAAGGCCACGCCGCTGCGAAAGACGTTTCCGCCTTCGTACCATGACATGAATACGACCTTGCCGTCATCGGGGATATCGAACGGCTCGCCGTACATTTCGGTGTGGGGTACGACAAACGACTCCGGGAGTCCCTGTGCGATCGGATGACCAGGCGCCACCGTCCAGACGCGTTCCTTCTCGCCGACTTCGCGCCAGCAAAGGCCGCAGCTGGTTCCCATCATGGCTCCGAAGATTTTGGAGCAATGGCCGGAGTGCAGAACAATCAGGCCCATCCCGCCGAGGATGCGGAAGCGGAGTTTCTGGACGAGGGCGTCCGGCACTTCGTGGTGCGCTACATGTCCCCACCAGAGGAGTACGTCGGTGGAGTTTATGACGTCGTCCGGAAGGCCGCACTCCGGCTCGTCAAGAGACGCAGTACGGAAGTTTATGTCCGGTGCTTTTGCGGAAAGCGCTTCTTTCAAATACGCGTGTATTCCGTTAGGATAGTGCTTTCTGCAGGCCTCTCCGCACTTGTCCTGCTGCCGCTCGTGGCGGAACTCATTCCATATGGTAACGTTCATTTTCATCCTTTCGTTTCATTTCAAGGTTGTGAAGTCAGAGTACGATCTCGTGACCTGTCTCCGCGGATTTGTACACCGCGGAAAGAATTTTTATCATGTCAATCCCCTGACTTGGCACGAAGCACGGCTGTGTTTTCCCGTCGATGACGTCTATAAAGTGGCGAAGGTTGCGGACATGACCGTCTTCGGTCAAATTCCCTCCCAGAGTCGTTTGAGTGAGCACTCCGCAGTCTTCCGAATAGATGTTGAGCTTGTTTCCGTCTCTCCATTCGATGCCGGATTTGGTACCACGGAGCTCCACGAATCTGGATTCACCCTGGACATTCGAAGCCCAGCTGAACTCGATTTGCAGCACTGCGCCGTTGTCGAAGCGCAGCATGCCCATGGCGAGATCTTCTACATCGAACGTGCCTCCGGATTTGGAATCCCCGAATTTGCTGTTCACGGAGTCCGAGGAGCCGTCGTTGTCGGCAAACTTCCGGAATACGGCTCCGGAAACGGCGACTGGCCGCGGATTGCCCATCAGCCATATTGCGAGGTCAATCATATGTACGCCGAGATCAATAAGCGGCCCGCCTCCCGATTGCGCCTTTGTGGTGAACCAGCCGCCTTTCCCCGGTATGCCGCGCCTTCTCTGCCATCCGCATCTTCCGGAATAAATTTCTCCCATCCTTCCGGACATAACGTAATCTTTGGCATATTTCGAGATGTCGGCGAAACGATTGTTTCTCATTACCATGAGCAGCTTCCCGGCCTTCTGCGCCGCCTCGTTCATGGCGATCGCTTTCTCCGGACTGATGGCGTCAGGCTTTTCGCAGAAAACATGCTTGCCGTGTGCGAATGCCGCAATTGCGACCTCGGAGTGCAGGTAATTTGGCGTGCAGATATCCACAAAGTCGATGTCTTCACGGTTCAGTACGTCCATGTAGTCGGTGACCGCTTCGGCATCGGGAAAAAAATCGGCTTTATACTGATCCGCCCGTTCCGGGATTATGTCGCATACTGCGGCGACCTTTACGCGTTTGTCGTTTTTGTAAAAATGTGAATGCGCCCAGCGGGCAATTCCGCCGCATCCGATTATTCCCGCTTTATAAGTTTTCATGTATCTCCTTGTAGTCTGGTAATCCGCGCGGCAGCGAGGACCCTCGCCGGTGCGCGACGAAACACCTTGCAATTATATCGCAAGCGCAAAATGCCTTTCAAGCAAAGTTTGATGTGCCGAATACGCGGGAAAGCTGCAGAATGCGGCGTCCATACCCAAAGAAAGGATTGCAGAATGAAAAGAAACAGCAAAAAGAGGCGCATTCCCATTGCCGCCATGCGGGCAGATCATTTTTGGAAAACAGTGATGTTTCGCTTTCTGCTAAAATGGAATCTTCAACAGCATCCACGCAGAAAGGGAACATCATGGCAGGTTATAGCAAATATCCTCAACCTCGGGCACATCTTGAGTTTGAAGGCCGCGAATGAATGCGCGCAGCACAGTCATACAGCATGACCTCATGAAAATTGTTCCATTTAATTTGTAATTCACCAGAGCTGAATGTGCGCGCGTTGTGTCATAAGGCGGCACCAATCGAAACTCTCCGGTGTCTTTAAAAACGGCGCGACTCCGAAGATCCGCGCCGTCGGAACCGGCTCTCCCATGCCGGGCAGCAGGTCAGGGGCGGCCCTCCTGCCGGCGGATGCCTCCGGAATTTCGCCGGGACACTTCTGCCTGTGGCTGCGATCGACGGCTAACTGGAGTTGCCGGAAGAGCCAGAGCTGAGAACACACCGACAGGGTGAGCGAATTTAAACACATTAACTGGAGGGGAAGCACCAAAAAACGGTCAACTGCCGGAAAGTGTGAGACCGTGCGAACTGTCGTAGGTGCAGATCGAGCCGCTTGATACAACGCGGCGTCGGAAAACAGGCGGACGGGTCTAGCGCGGGAAAGTGAATCTCGACAGCGCAAGGAACATTCTGGCAGAAAGGTATTTTTTCAGCCTTGCGGACAGGTTGGCCTTGGCGTGCGCTGTGTGCGGCCGTCTCATGGCGATGAGTTTTTCCGGCGGCATCAGCCCGGCGGCTTTTATTCCGCTTCCGAGCAGTGCATAGTCGGCGCACATCTGATCTCTTTTTGAGAATCTGACGTATGTTTTCCACCATATCTGCGAAAACTTCACAGCTTCCGGCGTCATATGCTTCCGGTGTATTACGCTGCACATATGAAGCCCGGCGTGCGGCGGAAAACCGGATTTTT
>CASEAR010000034.1 GCA_949285835.1 uncultured Verrucomicrobiota bacterium
GGTGCGGGTGATCTCAGTGCGGCGGCCCGCCGCGTCGTTGGCGTGGCCGAAGGCGGAGACGACGGCGCCGTCAAAGGAGTTGGTAACGGCGGCAATCAGGTCACGCGATGACTCGTAGGCAACGAACCGGGAGAAGGAGCCGGAGGCATAACCCGAAATCAGGTCTGTGCCGGGAAGACGGCTGTAGGCGAAGGTACGAGATGGTCCATCCGGAGCCGTATGTGAGACGGAGGCGAAGCGGCCATAGGCGTCGTAGGCATAAGTGACAAAGGAACCGGGAAGAGCATATCCCGCAGTGCGTCCGAGCGCGTCGTGGGCGCGGACGATGGAGACGCCGTTCTGGACCTCGTTGGTAAGACGTCCATCAAGTGCATAGGCATAGAGGTTGGTGGAAACGCCGGGGACTACGGCAGAGGTTTTGTTGCCGAGCCGGTCATAGGCGAGAAGGACGGACGGGGTACCGTCTGAATAAACTGTTTCAGTGAGCTGTCCGAGCGTGTCATATGAGTATGTCGTTGTGATGCCGCGCGCCCATGTGCGGGAGGACAGGAGCCCGTCTGGCGTGTAAGCGTAGGCGGGACCGATACCATCGGCGTAAAGCTTGTTCGTGAGGAGACCGGTGGGTTCGTCATAGAGCCAGAGTGTGGTGTCCCATACATCGGAATCGGGCGACGGGAGCGCCCCGGCGTTGCCCGCTCCGGGATCGCGTGTGGTGGAGAGCGAGACGAGGCGGCCGTAGGAGTCGTAGCCGTAGCGCACGGGATAAACCGCGCCCCAAGAGGCGATGACGCGGTCCTCGTTATCGTAGGCGGCATAGGTCGTGTTGCCGAGCGGGTCGGTAACGGATACTTGCCTGTTGAGCGCGTCGTAGGCGTATGTGGTGACAGAGCCTGCGGCATCTGTTTCGGAGATCAGATTTCCAAACTCGTCGTAGGCATAGGCGACGGTGTTGCCGCGTCCGTCGGTTTCGGAGGTGGTTCGGCCGAGCGCATCATAAGTTCGCGAATAGACCACGCCGGAGGCGGTGCTGTTCGTGAGCGAGAGTCCGCCGCGGGTGACGGAGAGCGCTGCGAGCGAGGAGACGGGGGACAGCGACTCCGTGACGTACACTCCGGTGTCGGGGTCGAGGAACTTGCATGTGGTCGCCTCGTTGCCGAGCGCATCGGTATTGACCGATTCAGAGAGAAGCAACCACGAACCCTCTGCGCCGAGTCCGGTGAGGCGGCTTCGGTAACGCCCGGTGAGGAACGGCGCCGCAGAGCCTTCCGTCGGAAAACTGTAATACACGGACTCGTTCCACCAATCGGAGCCGGACTTCACGTATGCGACGGCATTGGACGAAACGAGGTCGACAGAGAGAGAGAGCAGCCCATCGAGGCCGACGTCCTGCGCGGTGAGGACGCGTTTGCCGAGCGCGTCGTAGCGGTAAAAGGTACGGGCGAGAACCGTACCGCCGGGAGCATATTTGACGGTTTCCGTAAGCTGGCCGGCGGTGTTGTAGAGGTTGGAAACCGTGATGAACCCACCGCCGAAGGCGGGGGAGCGTTCGGCGAGCGCGAGACCGGAGGGCGATGTAAGGGTCTCGGTCCATGCCGGCGAGTTGGTGCCTCCGGGACCGGTGAAGGAGGTCGAAACGGTATTGCCGCCGGGGAGCGTATGGGAGAGCGATACGGAGCGGAATTCGCCGTTGAGGAGAGAGGCGGAGTACGTGCCGTCGGCGCGACGGATCGTAGTGTTGGTGGCGGCGAACTCCGTGCCGGGGGCGCGGATATCCGTCTCGATTGAGAAGCCGCCGCCCTCGGCGTAAGCGTAGAGATTCGTAACGCCGCGCAAGACGGAGAGGGTGCGATTCCCGGCGGTGTCGTAGGCGTAAATTTCGGTTTCGGAGAGCCCGCCGGAGGATACAGTACGGACGGTCTCGCGGCCGGCGCCGTCATAGGTCACGGCAGTGGATACGGGGAGGCGTCCGGGTGCGGTGACGGTGGTAAGGATGACGCGTCCGGCAGTGTCGTAAGTGTAGGAAGTGACCGTTCCGTCGGCGGCTGTAGAGGAGTCAAGCCGCCCGGCGGCCCACGTCTTGTACGAGACCGTTCCGTCAGATGAAAGCGTGGAAACTTCACGATTTTGAGAGTCGCGGAAGGTCTCGGTCCAAGAGACTCGTTCATACTCGCACTCGTCGATATTTGTTGACACGCCTGTGCAGACATACGTCTCGCGCAGAACGACCGCCTTGGTGGCGCGATGTTCGACCGTAACCTCTCTGGTGGTACGGTACGGCACTCCGTTTGAGGAGGCGAGAGTGCCGTCGATTCGCACGGTCCGGAAATACAGCCCGCCATCTGCCGGAGTAAAAGCACCGGGAGCGCCGTTTGAGCCGGGTGTGTAATCTCCGGAGCCGTAGTACCAGATGGAGAGGGTATCGTCGGAGCGCACCTCCGCCTTGGGACGCTTTGAACAGGCGCGGCAGTTATCTTCCGGCATGCGAACATGAAGAGAACGCAGTCCCGCACCGGCGACCCACGCTTCCGCAGGATCGGCCGAGGGGTCGTGCAGGATCAGTTCCTCTTCGTGAATCCTTTTTAGCGCATCCTTAGAGACTGCGCGCAGTGTGCATCGGGCAGGAACTTCGCCGATATAGACGGTCTCTATGCGCGGCGTATGGTTTTCATACCGTCCATCGTCAGCGTATGCGGGAGCCGGAGGAGCAATAATGTCCTCCGGAAGGAACGGTTCGTAGGAATAAACCGTCACAACGTCGGGCGCGCCGGGGCAGGAGGAAACCATATTGGTCACACGTCCGCAGTCATCGTAGAAATAAGCGACTGAACTTCCGTCCGCAGAAATGCGCTCACGAACACGTCCGAGGACTTCATCAGGACAGTCTGAAAGCCAATACTCCGTGAGCGTCGTACGGGCCGCGTCACCATCGCCTACCGTTTCGGCGACAGGCAGGAAGCCGTACGGCGTATTGGTGACAAGCTGAGAACTCAGAGAGGCAAGCGAGCCATCGGCATTCAGTGTGCGCCACTCACGCAGCGTAAGTCCGTCTTCCTGCTCCGTCTCCGTAAATGTTGTGCTCCCGCAGCCGGAAATCGAATGCGAAAACCCTCCGGCGGTACGCGTCACTGTAGAGGCCGGAAGCTCCGTGCCGTCCTGTACGGTAACAACCGAGACCGAGTCGGCCGTGACGGTAAACGTATGCGACGCCACCGGCGCCGCGCCCGCGCGGACGACATAAAATCCGTTGGTGTCAAAATCTGCAGCAATATCCGCCGGCAGATAACGTGAAACGGTAAATACCGAACCAGAACCTTCGCGCTGAAGAAGACCTTCCGACGAACGAATCTGGAATGGGAACGGGTGCGAATCCTCCACAACGTCCGTGTCGGCCATGTTGATGCCGTAGAGCTCCACTTCGGGAAATACCACGGAAGAGCGCGCTGCGGATCTTGACTGCGGCGCATCCGGCATGGAAATGAGGACCTCCCCACCCGGGCTCCCGGCGGCGTTAGGACCGACGGACAAGTTGAATCCGCCGCCGCCCACATTGTCGGAAATTCCCCCTTGATCATCCGGCGCGTTAGGAATAAAAATAGTTACATCACCGGTTGCCACATGAGTTCTGCCATGGCCGCACACCCCTGTTACATGTGCTGTAACTGTCGTCATGGTTGAATTGCTGTTTAAAATCAGCTGCACGGAATTTATCTCTTCAACTCCCCCATATTGAGGCACGCTGTCGCAGGTGAAAACTGCATAAGCCGGGAACTCCACATTGTCGTCACAATGTGACGCAACAACGGTTGAGGGGCGGCAATATCTCAGGCTGCATGAACATTGATCGTCCGCTACGACAGCCGAAGGGACGGCGAGCAAGGCGGTGGATGCGAAAATATGCAAGTATGACGTTATGCGGAATGCATATCGTACAGCCGATTTCGGAAACTTTCTCAAGTTTTGCATAACACCTTGATTTTGTATGTGTTGCGTCTGTCGTAAAAGTCTGCGCATCAGTAAATGCACAGAACAGGTTCCTGGGAATTGACGGCGCCGGCGCGCGGATCGCGGCCGAGCCGGCACTCCCTCAGGTTTGCGACTCCGTCGCCGTCCGAATCGAGGAAGGCATCGGAAGGATCGAGAGGATCAAGCGCATAAAGAACCTCCCACCCATCCGGCATGCCGTCTCCGTCAGTATCAGGATTAAGAGGGTCTGTACCAATCAGGTTTTCTTCTGAATCCAAAAGTCCGTCTCCATCGGAGTCTCCGCCATCCGTGCTGCGCCGCGAAGCCGCGGCATCGCTGTTGTTAATTCTGGACTCATCAGTGGCAACGGGCGGATCGGACGCGAGTGTAGGGTCAGTGCCGGCTGCCTGTTCGGTGATGTTGTCTAATCCGTCGCCGTCTGGGTCTGCATATGCGTCGAGTAACGACGCCATCTGGGCGGCTGTCAGCGCGCTGGCATAAACCCGCACGTCTGCAAGAAGACCGTTGAACACTGCTCCTCCGGCCAGAGAGCCCATACGGAACGGAGAAGGAACCACGGGAGGAACCTCACCCGCAGCAGATGCGACGGGCAAACCGGCGACATAGAGAGTCAGCGTCTGACCGCTTCGAACAAAACCTATGTGGGTCCATTCTCCCGGAGGAATAACCGGCCCTTGAATATCGAGATCCTCCGATGCGCCAAAAATTGAGCACACGCGGAAGGCAGAATCAAGATAAACACAAAAACCCTCTTCTGGAAAAGTTTCCGAAAACCAGCTCATAAGCGGAGCGAAACCATCAGCCGGCGCGACGTCCGGAGAGACCCATGCGGCGAGAGAAAAGTCTCCGTCAAGCAGTGCGGAATCCAGATCCGGCACAACGGCATACCCTATGCCGTCAAAATCATCGTCTGGGGGAGGATCTGCACGTCCGGAAAAGACCAGCGCCGCGCCATACGGAGCAATCTCCGAGCGAGAGACTGCCGGAGAGTGTATCTCACCGTTGAACGATGCGGAAGAATAGTCCAGAAGAACTGCGCCTCCCTCCTCTTCGAATCTCCACCACCCCGTCAAAGAAGGAAGCAACCCGGAGTACGGATCAAAACCATACTCAATCTCCCAGGCATCTGAAAGCCCGTCGCCGTCCGTATCAAGGACTTCGGTGCGGGCAGACATCGGGAATACCGTGAGAACCGAGATTGCGCAAACAGCTGCTGAAAAAAAAGAGGGACTCTTCATGGCATATTCTCCTTTGCCGATGCTCGAATTTCAGCACCGCCGGGTTTGAGAAACGGCACAAGACTTGCCGCACCTGACGGCAGAGGCGCTCCGTCTGCGAAAAGGTTATTTGTTTCATCGGGGTCAGAAGCGAGATTATAAACCTCCGAAGGGGAATCGAATGGGGAGTCGGCAATGAGTTTCCAGTTCCCGTCCCTGACGCCACGGCGATGCCTGCCGGACGCGCTGGTGTCAAGAATTACGGGAACGGGATCCGCCGTGCCGGAAACAAAAGAGGCAAGAAGACTGCGTCCGGCCCATGAGGCCGGCGGAGTACCGCCCGCAATGGCAACAAGCGTGGGAGCCACATCGACGAGCGCCGCCTGTCCGGAAACGACGGAACCGGGAACAAAAGGAACTCCAGCAGGCGGACGTATAATAAGAGGGACATGCAGTTCCTCATCGTACAGGTCGTTGCCATGGGCGGTAAAATTCCGATGCTCCCAGAAAGACTCTCCATGATCCGCACACAAAACCACAGCAGTCCGGTTGGATCCAAGTGAAGAGTCTATAACCTCAAGCAGGGATGCAAAAGCATCATCGCTGCCGCGTATCTCTGCATCGTAGGCGCGGACAACTCTGTCGGACAACGCCGCCGCGGCAGGTTTCCCGGAAAGGCTCAGGATCGAAGGCGCCGGATAACCCGCTGCGCCGAAATCGGCGTCGTATGGTGGTCTTGGAAGGTAATCCCAGTGGGGATCCATATAAAAAACCAGCATAAAAAGCGGTTTGGAGGAATCCCTGTTTTTTATCTTTGCGGAGGCGAGACGCGTCACAACAGGATCCATTGCCGATTTGCGGGCAGCCTTATCTGACGCAGAACCTACGTCCATAAAAACCGAATAGTCATCATAGTGCCGGAACCCCTTTGAGTAGCCATAGCGGCGGTGAAGCATTGGATTGGCCGTAATGGCAACGGTTTCGTACCCAAGCGCGGAAAGTTCAGACGCAAGGGCCGGCGCATCCGGGTCGTGTTTTGACGAGGGGGAGGTTCGTCCGTGAAGTTCCGGAGGGAGAGACGTGAAAAGAGACATAACAGACGGCTGCGTCCAGGATGAAGACGCACATGCAAACGCAAAACGTACAGCTGAAGCAGCAAAAGAATCTATTGCCGGAGAGGTTGGCCGATGGTAACCGTAACATCCTAAATGGTCTGCCCGGAGGCTGTCGAAAACAACAAGGACAATATTCGGCCGGGAGACGGCAGGAGAAACGGCGGAGGCGGCGTCAGAAAAACATTCCGATCCGGAGAAGAGTACGCAGAAAAAAACGATTAAGGAGGCCGCTGTTTTCATACTAATTCTCCTCCAGCAGGGAAAGCGCCTGACGGGAACGTTCGGCAAACGGAGAGCGTGGATGGTCTGCTATAATGCTGCGCAATATTGCGGCAGCGTCGGCGCGGCAGTCCTTCTGAATTGCAATCCATGCCTGCATGAATCGGATTTCTGCCCGATCCGACGCAAAATCAGGATCATTCTCAAAAAGTGCCAACGTTCGGCTCGCAGTATCATAGTCTCCGGACTGAGCAAGAGACAGAGCCTTCACGAGGTTTGCTCGCGCGGCAACCTCCGGGAAACGGGCGGCTACGGAGTCCGCCTTGGCGACTGCCGCGTCATAATTACCGTCAAGGAAAAGCCGCCGGATGGAAAACACGGCGATTTCGCGCTCTGCATCAGCGCCGGCTGATTCAGAAGCCCACGCTTCGGCTGCCTTGATGCGTTCCGGCATGTTATGGCCGGGAAATGTACCGAGAAGCGCCGCAAAAATATCATCCCTGTTGATGGGGCCCGGGTGCAGAAGAAACGCCGCCAACGGAGCGCGTGAGGATGGAAGACGCGGATTGATAAGGCCGTCACGGATACCTTCAAAAACGAGACGGCCATAGATTGCATCCCCATTGCAGACGGGAGGAGATACAGGGACGAAAACGGGAAGCACCCGCGCCGCCTGTATGCCGCCGGATGCAGGCAAAACGTTCCCGGACAGAAATACCGCAGCCAGAGATTCTGAGGCTGAATCGCCTGCGGACAATCGGTCACGTCCAGGCAGCTGCAGAGAAAATACCGCGTGAGAAGGCTCGGGGGGCACGGACAAAAGCTCAAACGAGGGCACACTGTACGGAGGGGAAAGAACCGGATGCTGAACAAAAGAAGCCGAGAGAACAGGTAGAGCAGCGGGTACCGGACACTTGATAGAAGAGAGGATTTCCCGCTCAAACCGACTGAAAACAGACGCGTCTACGGCAAGCGGAACAATAACGGCAAAGGCGAAAAGCACGCACCGCAGGGTCATTGCACTGCTTCTCCTTCTTCCCCCGCTGCCTCGTGGGGCGCATCAGTTCCCTTATATGCAAGACGGCTCCCAGCCTCAGCGAACGGATCGGACAAGTCGTCCGGGGTGCCGGGTTCTCCATCCGCCCCGGCATGTCCGTAAAGAAGCCAGGAAATCATACAATCCGCCAGCGTCTTGTCTCTAAGCAGCACCAGTACCGGATAACTTGTGGCCTGGGCGCATAAGCGAAGGCTTTCTTCGCGCATGGGACACAAAGAGAATGCTTTGGCGGCGCTGAGGACCGCCTCATACGGGCGGTCCAGCCAGAGAAGAAGGCGGGCCCTCTCCAAATGGCTGGAGTATGACGCCGCCGGAGACAACGGCTGAAGTGTCCCCAGAATTGCATTCCGCTGTTCATCAGCAGCAGCCGGGATGTCCATGAGAGGGTTCTCAAGTTCGGAACCTTCTTCGTGAAAAGCGAGAAGCTGCGAAGCACGGCTGAGATTCCCGTCCATCGCCTTAAACGAACGCGCTGCAAAATCAATAGCCGAACCATATGCCCGCGCAGACGCTGTAAGCGCAAAAACCCGGCATTCAGCCAACGCTTCTTCAAAGCTTCCGCTCGCCAAAAGAAACTCAATAATTTCCGGCTCTATGCGTTCAACAAATTGTTGAAAATTCGCGGTACTCGATACGGCCCCCGGAATCTTCGAGCGAAGCAGCGCTACACCTTGGGACAGAACATCCGGCGAGGAATCGGCGTCTATTATCTTCCGAGATATTCCTGCCGGCGGAAGGCCTTTGTGACGAAGCAGCGTCAGGAGCGCCTGTGCGGCGTCATGTTCCTGTCCTGCATCAAGTGCTATAAGGTATTCTATGTCGCATGCTTGTGAAAAAAAGGAAGACGGGACATCGTCTCCAAAGGCTGTAACTTCTTTCACACGTTCCAAGGCTCCGGAAAAGTCTCCCGCCGCACGGCGTGCAGACGCAGAGGCAACCAGTAGAGACGAGTACGCTTCAAGACTATTTGTGGAAACAAGAGAAATTTGGCTGGAAAGGAGTTCGTCTGCGGACAGGTAGTCAAACTTTCTGGAAGTAATAAGACCTGAAGCCTTCAAGGCAATGGACGCACGTGTTTTCTCAGAGATCAATTTTGAATTGTCAAGAGAGTCAACCAGAACCGACAATGCACGGTTCACGCCGTCATCACCGGCAAGGAGCCAGTCGGAATAGGCTGAAACATAAGAGTACTCCTCTTCTGCGGAAGAGGAGTCTGCAATAATTTTCCTGCAGAAGTCGTCAAATGAGGCATCTTCACCCAGTGCCCGGGCGGCCTTGCCCGCGCATACGCAGACAAAAGACACCTCTGAAAAATTGGACGGACCGGCAAGACGGTTGGTCATCCAAGTGTAGGCCGATTGCCGCGTTATCGGGTCCCCTGCCTTTGAAAATGCATCAAACGCCGCGCTTAAGGACGGGAAGTCTCTCTCCGGAAGGTCTGAAGCAAAGCCTGATTCAAAATTTGAGATAACGACGACGAGCATAAGCAACGGCGAGAAACGCCGGAACGACGCCCAACGAATTCTCCGAGAACTTGCCGGAGAAAAGACAGATACAGACACAACTTGCCCAGACATGCAAACCTCCTCGGCAAACGCCACCTCCGCAAACCGGTGTGGAGTTTGGCATATGCCTTTACTTCTGTCAATTCATTTTTTTTTAAATTGCATATTGCAAAATCTTCAGTGATTTGAAAACGTACGCTTCAACTGGATAAATCGCCAATCTTTAGGAGTTTTTCCGTTAGAACACATTATATACGCCGTATTTGCAGCATTGCGCCCCAAGTCTTTTTTACCAGTCTTAAAAACGGATAATTACGTTTTTTTGACAATCGGTTATTATTCGACTACAGCAACCGGGTGAACACCCCGTTCTTCTAAAACAGCTTGACGGTCATTTCTGGAATTTTTTTTACCGTTTGGAATCCAGAGCAGCCGTCCCGGCATGGCAGATGGAATTTTTATTTCGAGTCGACAGTCAAGAACCCTCACCAAGGGGGCGGGACCGCCGAACGGATCTTCCACCGTCGAATATTTGAGCCATGGCGGAAGATTGTAGAGTATGCGCACATTACCGGATGCATCGGAGCGGACGAATAAAAACACACCGTACTCCCCTGCCCAGGCCTCACAAACAGTATACGTTTCGGCAGCCGAATATGAGGCAGGCAAACAAATTCCAAGAAGCGAACGAAGAGAAGACACTTCTGAAATAAGCCGTTCAAAACCTTCCTTAACGCCCGCGCGGGAAACAAAGGATCCGTCTGCCGTATGGTGACACCGTACGCCGCGGGCGCCGCGAAGCAGCGCAGTCCATGCCTCATCACGGATTTCATCCCCGGTAAGGGTTCGCTCCGCTTTAAATCGTTCCGGCACCCAAATTACCGGCAGCGGCGCCGCGAAAGACACCGCCCGGGCGACGGCATCGCCATCCTCGCGCATAAAGTAACGGTTGTCGATCCCCCAATGCAGACTGTACGGCTTGATGATAACTGCATCGCCAAGCATAGTGTAGATGCCGAAAGAACCGGGACGCACAGAGGCGCAGAAATCGACCGCGGGCAGCAATGCATGATTCGCCTCCCGGAAACGTGAGGCTGCGGCAGACATATCAGGAGCGGTCGCTCCGTCAAGCCCGGCTCTGGCGTCGGCACACAGCGGATCATATGGAAGACGCCTGACAGAAGAAAATTCGTCAAACCCCAAACGGGATGCTGCTCTGCCCTCCAGCATTTTATCCTCTGCGCCAATTGAGGCCACGGCGTCAACTGAGATACCGGGAAAAGCCCGAAGGAATGCGATTGTTTCAAAGCCGTCTTCAAAGCAAAGCTCCAAAAAAAGCGGATCTCCCACGGCAGCATCTTTCGGTAGATTGAAAAGAACAGACGATGGTCTGCCGGCGCCATATTGGTGCAGATGTTGCAGACGCATCTGGCGGCCATTTACGCGCAAAGACGCAAGTTCGGAACGTCCTGAATACTTAAGCGCCGCGCAGTCGCCATCTTCCGCGACCGCAAACGCCGTAATGCCATGCGCTGGTGAAACCGGCCTCCTCGGCAAAGTAACGGATATGGACCTCCCGTCAGACAGTTCAAAAACAAAGTCCCGTCCGCCCACGGAGTGCGGCATGGAGGCTCGGAACGCGGCATATCCGCCGGACGGAATAGTCCTTGAAGGAGTAAAGCCCCACCACAACGGTTCAGAGGAAGGCAACGAAACGGGTTCTGGTCTAAGAGTGCCGCCAAAATCAAACCGGAACGCCGAGGCAAGGCGATTGACCGACACCTTATTCACACTTCCAAGAGAAACCGCACAAAAACGGACATTTGTCACCGCAACCGCGGCGGCAGAGGCATTGTGAAGCACAACCTCCGCAAAAGCATACGGCTGCCCAGGCTCCACATTTCTGAAAGAAACTCCCGCAACTTCAACTTCTCCATGTCCTCCGCGCAACACATACCTAAAGCTTGTACACCCGGAAAAGAACACAGCAGCAGCAGATACCGTAAAAACGAGCAACAGCAAATTGACATGTTTCATTCTGCACACCTTATAGTTTCTACGTGTCACGATTTTACACATTTTCGCCGTACGGGAAGGGTCTGTTAGCAAGGTACAGCATCTATAAGAAAATATAAACTCAAAAATG
>CASEAR010000035.1 GCA_949285835.1 uncultured Verrucomicrobiota bacterium
GCCGGATTTGAGGTCAGAGTATGTTGTGAGTTAAAATACGTGTTTTGAGCGCTGCCTCGTTTTTATGTTTTCAAAAAGCTTGTTTTGTATTCTCGCAAATTTGCGGTGACTTTTTATCTAAGATTCAGGAGAACAAGCAGATTCTCTTTTGCAAGTGATATGCTTGTTCTGTTTGCTGTCAAACGCCGGCCTTAATGGCCGTATGTGAAGCCTGCGGAGTTTCACTGGCGGCGGAACATGCGGCAAGCAGCTCAGTGCGGCAAGCCGAGGCTGGGTGCCCGGGAAAACAGCGCACCTGTTGAATAACTGAACGCATGAATTAAGAATCTGCAGTGGACTTAGCGTATTCTGCTGTGAGCATGGAGTGAGTTTTACGGGACTTTTCCTGTTCATAGGGGAATTTCTGTTTCTGATCCCTGTTTCCTGCTCTGCAGCGCGTATGACGGATGTATTTTGCTCTTCCAGAACCGTAGACTGGCGGACTGCTGTCCAGACATGGACTCATAACAATAATTTGTGTTTTTGAACCTCTTTTTGCAGAAGCTTCCTGTAAGCCGTCCAGTTTAGTGCCGTAGTTTTACACTAAAATTTGTTTTGTTTTAGAAAAACGTTTGACAATTATGCGGCATAGTGATATTCAAAAACATATAAGACGATGTGCGGCATTTTGTTTTGGCCTTGCATCCGGAGGGGGAAGTTGTATGAGCGATGGTGGAATGGGGATTCGGGTTTTTGGCAAATTTATTGCGGCGTCTGTCCTATCGGCTGCCGTCGGCATGGGAGTGGCCTCAGGAGGAGACGGGATACCGGAGCGCGACGTAAAATGGACGTGGGCAGGATGGGGCGGAGGCGGGTATTTCTGGACGAATGCCTTCGACCCGCAGGACGCGGACGTGATTTATCTGGGCGGAGACGTCGCGGGAGTTTACAAATCGACGGACCGCGGCGCCACATGGAAGATAATAAACAACGGCATTCACAACTATGGCATATACGGCATGGCGGTTGCTCCATCGGATCCGGATGTGGTTTATGTTATGACGACGGACGGCATGGCGCGGACTGATAACGGCGGCGGGAAATGGACGCCGCTACCTGAGACGATGAGATCGGGTAAAAACATTTCCGCCAACCGTCCGGGAAGTGTGCGTCCGATAGCTGTCCATCCGAACAATCCCATGGTGCTGTTCTCGGGGAACGCTGGAGGCGATTTGTTCAAGAGCGAAGACGGCGGCGTCTCGTGGAGCACGGTCGATTATCTGGCTCCTTTGCGCGAGGCTAATGCTGGGAAGCCGTCAATGCCGGCGGCGTCCGGAGCCGGGTTCCTGTGGCTCGACATGAACGCGCCTGCCGGGGACTGGAAAAACAACGGCCGGATTGAGCGTTACTACGATATTCCGCAGGATTGGTCGGAATATTCCGGGATGTCGGCAAAAATATATGTGCCTTCATCAAGCGGGGAAGTTCATTGTCAGCTCGTTGTTCAGAGCGGCCCGGGATGGGCATGGCAGGCGTCCCGCGATTTTGTCTGCAAGCCCGGGCAGTGGACGGACGTGGACTTTGATCTGTCGGGCATAAGCTCACCGAAAGACATAAAGATGGCGCATGTCATGCTTCGTTCAAACGGGGTGCGCATAGAGTCCGAGATCGGGGTGGACGCCGTGAAGCTGATCCCGCGTTCCGGTGGCGCGCCCAAGGCGATCGGAGAATGGGATCTGCCGGGGAATACGGACGGATGGCGCGTGACGAAGTCTTCGGACGGGACGCTGGTAAAGAAAATGAGGACTTCTCACTCCGAGACTCCGGTTAAGAGCGCGCCGGTAGGCAGCGTTGCGGTGGCGGCAAAGAATCCCGATCTGATTTTTGTGGCTAACCGCAAAAACGGAGTTTTCCGCAGTGCGGACGGCGGCCGCAGCTGGAGTTTGTGCAAAATTCCTGCCGGAGCTTCATGCGTTACGGTGCATCCGGCGGATGCGAGGATCGTATACGCGGCGCTCGAGGGCAACGGCGTTTACGCCAGTACTGACGGCGGCATTACCTGGAAGAAAAAGGCGAATCCCAGGAATGACGGCAAATCAGGGGTTCGTGAGATAGTATGTGATCCGAGAAACACCGGGACGATACACGCCATAGGTACGTCCGGATGGAACGGGTTCATCGCCAAGAGCACCGATGGCGGGGAGACGTGGTCTGTGCGCGGCAGGTTTGCGCGTGATGTCGCCGCCAATCCGACGGTGCCGAAAGACGGGTCTATGGACAAGGCTTCCGGCAGGTTTATGGGTGGAATCAGTTCCGTACGCAATCTGGCGGTCAGCCCGTCGGAACCCGACGTGCTGTTCGTGGCGGCGAACTGGAACAACATGATCTCCACGGACGGAGGGGAATCTTGGCGCGAGAGCATACGCGGCGCCGACATAACGTGTTTCCATGATTTGCGCATTTTTGACGGCAAGGTCTACGGCGCGGCGATGGACGAAGGGCTGCTTGTCAGCGATGACGACGGCGCGAGCTGGCGGCAGCTGACGCCGGTGAAGTATACCGAAGGCCTGAGCGGGCATCAGTGGCGCGTCAACGTGTCCGCGGGTCCGGATGGCGTGCACCGCGTGGTCAGCACGGTTTCTCCGTGGCGGGCTTCGGCGGTATATCCCAACGGGGTGCTGGTCAGTTCTGACGGCGGAAAGACTTTTTCCAGAGCAACGGGTCTGCCGGACTTCCTGCCGACAGGCAACACAGCTTGGGAAAATGGATTTGCCCGTGCGCTGGCGACAGATCCGTCCAATCCCATGGTCATGTATCTGGGAATAGACGGAGACAAGGGCGGCGGCGTGTTTAAGTCTGCGGACGGCGGATTGTCCTGGAAGCGTCTTGATTCACAGCCCGGCAGCTTGAGAATGTTTTACGGAATAGCTGTTGATCCGTCGGATTCCAGAAGAATTTACTGGGGATGCTGCAAGGATGGAGGCGGCGTCTGGCGCAGTGACGACGGCGGTGCCTCGTGGGTGCGGACGTCTCTTCCCGATGAATGGATATTCAATGTTGAAATTGCTCCTTCCGGGACTGTGTACGCCGGAGGAAACGGCCTGTGGCGGAGTGACGACCATGGCGCGACATGGAAGAAACTTACCAACGTGAGCGGATATACGTTTACCGGTATCGCCGTGGATCCCGAGAATGAACGCCGCATCTGGACATCCGCGGTCACATGGGACGGCAGCAGCCGCGGGATGATTCTGGAATCGGTGGACGGCGGAGCGTCCTGGACCGACATATGCGGAGACATCGGGTACCGCAAGCCGCTCGTGCTCAGGTATGACCCCGTCAAGAAAAATCTCTGGGCGGCGGGTGTGTGCGCATTTAAGACGCGTCGCTGACGTCCGAATGTAAAGTCCAATTTCCGGCGTAGCCGAAATTAGGCGGGAATTTTAATCCGGATTTTTCCCGGCGGTTTCGTGCCGCCGGGATTGCCGGTTCGAGGGGAGGAAAGGTCTGGACATGCAGTTCGCTATGTGCAAAAAATGCGGCGCCGCTGTTTTGGCGTCCTGCGCTTTGTCTTTTTCCCCATGTGTTTCTTTTTCTGAAACGCTGGACGAGTCTCTTTTTGCATACAAGGCTGTTTTCACAGTGGCTGGGTACGGAGGTGAATCCGAACTTGCTGGCTTTCCGGTGCTTGTACGTGTGTCCGGAGCGGACATTCCCGGCTTTGCCTATGAGGACACCGCAGCGGATGGGATCGGCATACAGTTTGCGGATGAGAGCGGGAACATTCTGCCGCACGAGATAGATGAGTGGAACCCCGATGGGGAGTCGTTTGTGTGGGTTTGCCTGCCGTCGCTCTTCGACGGCGCGTGGTTCAGCATGTACTGGGGAGTGAATGCTGTGGAGGCCGGTTCTCCCGGTTCCGTGTGGGCGGACGGCGGTTATTTCGGTGTGTGGCATCTGAATTCGCAGGAAGACGGGGCCGTGCCTGATTCATCCGGCAGCGGGTTCGACGGGACGCGTCTTTCGGGATCGGTGTCAACCAACGGGCTTGTCGGCGGCGGCGTTCTGATTTCCAGCGGCGCGGCGGGCGACAAGAATTCCAATTGCGGCGTGGTGATTCCGAACTACGATTCAGCCGGAGCAGGGAATACTTTTACGTTTTCGGCTTGGATTCTGTATAAATCCGGTCAGACAGCCGGATATGACCGCATAGCCAGCCGCAAGTCGAGTTACGACGCAAAGAACGGCTGGGAGGTGACGCTTCGCAACGGCGACAATACCGCGCTCGACCACAGGGGTTCGAGCGGCGACGCTCAGCAGTCCAAGGTGTTCGGCAATGTGGCGGACGGGGAGTGGAAACACCTCTCGGTAGTTTACGATGGCGCCGTGTCGCGCGTGTACGTAAACGGGGATTTTAAGTCGGAAAAGGAAATCGCGGCGGCGTCTGACAACGGGCAGAATCTGGTGCTGGGCAACAACAACAGCCGGAACGAAGTGGTGTTCAAGGGCGTTCTGGACGAGAGCAGGCTGCGGCTTGAGGCATCGTCTGCGGACTGGGCGTACGCGGAATACGCAACGATTGCGGATCCGGAGTTCCTATCCTGCGGCGGAGCGGAAAGCGTCGATGCGCGCGTGCCGTTCATAGCCTCTCCGGAAGTGCTGACAGTCGGGTACCATTCTGCGGAGTTGGGGTACACGCTCAAGCGCGTGGGGGATTCGGTCCCGGAAGTGCGTCTTGAATACGGGACAGAGCGGGGAGTGTATACGGAGAGCGTGGTGCTCTCAGAGGCTGTGCAGACTACTGGCACGTTCAGCGCGC
>CASEAR010000036.1 GCA_949285835.1 uncultured Verrucomicrobiota bacterium
GGTTGCTTCGACAACATCAGCCACGACTGGATTGAAAAGCACATTCCCATGGACAAGGAGATATTGCACAAGTTTCTGAAATGCGGGTACATCGACACGGGAAAGTTGTTTCCGACACAGGCGGGAACGCCGCAGGGCGGAAGCATTTCTCCGACGATTGCCAATATGGTTCTGGACGGTCTGGAATCCATGCTGAACAAACGGTTCCGCAAGCACTACGAGAACGGAATTTATGTGAATCCCAAAGTGAATCTGGTTCGCTATGCAGATGATTTTATCATTACTGGCGAAAGCAGAGAGCTTTTGGAGAGACAGGTAAAACCATTGGTGGAAGCGTTTATGACCGAACGCGGCCTGACACTTTCTCCGGAAAAGACGGTTATAACCAACATTTGCGATGGCTTCGATTTCCTTGGATTCAATATTCGAAGATATTCCAATGGGAAATTCCTTATCAAGCCCTCTCAAAAGAATGTAAAGACGTTCTTGGATAAAGTGCGCAGAATTATCAAGCACAGCAAAGCATCTACCCAACAGGAGCTGATTGGCAAGCTCAATCCCATTATCCGGGGATGGGCACTGTACCACGCGCATAACGCTTCAAAGCAGACTTTCTCAATGGTAGACAACCAGATTTGGCAATGCCTATGGCGTTGGGCAAGACGACGGCACCCGAAGAAGGGCGGAGAATGGATATACAACCGCTACTTCCATTTGGTGGAACAACGCGTATGGACGTTTGCAGTCCCGAGATACTCACCGGAATCAACGAGTGAATATGACTACATTCTGCTGGAGAGGGCATCCAATCGGGAAATAAAGCGATTTGTGAAAATCAAATCCGAAGCCAATCCCTTTGCCCCCGAATGGCAAATGTATTTTGAGGAACGCGAAACGGACAAAATGCGCGATACGCTGAATGGCCGAACAAAGCTGTTGAACATTTTCCTGCGTCAAAAGGGGCTATGTGCGGCCTGCGGCAGAAGGATGACGGTTGAAACCGGATGCAAGGTTCACTATCTCCGATGTGGGAACATTCGAACAAAGCAGATGGTTCATCCTGTTTGTCACAAGAAGCTGCACACTCAGGAATCTGTAACTTTTGAACCGGCTCCGCAAAGAAGCGGAGTTCAATTGGAGGCTTGAGCCGTATGCGGGGAAACCCGCACGTACGGTTCTTAGAGGGGAAGATGGCAGTAATGTCATCTTCCTACTCGACGTGTACAAATGCACCGAATCCCTGCGTTCCCGTAAGGCCAAGCAGTATCCGTCGCACTACAGCTCCAGCCGCACGGCGCGCTACAAAGATGATATCGCCAAGAAGAAGGTCTGCGCGGACTGCGTGGGGCTGATCAAGGGGTACAGCTGGACGGATGGCGGACGGGGCGTAATCGAGAGCATTGGCACGGACAGGGAATTCGCCAGCAAGTATGGCGGCAACGGCTGCCCGGACAAGTCGGCCAACGGCATGTTTACTTACGCCAAGAGCAAGGGCTGCGACTGGGGCACGATGGACAGCCTGCCGGAACTGCCCGGCGTCGCGCTGCGCTCGGATGGACACGTAGGCGTGTACATCGGCGGCGGCTATGCCGTGGAGGAGCGCGGTTTCAACTACGGCTGCGTCAAGACCCGGGTGTCCTCGCGCAATTGGACGCACTGGTATAAGCTGCCGTTTATTGACTACGGCGAGGGCGCGGTGAACGTTCCTGCAACAGAGTACACGCTTGGCTCCCGCCTGCTCAAGAAGGGCATGGAAGGCAGCGATGTAAAGGCGCTGCAGGAACTGCTCCTGCAGCTGGGCTATGACCTGCCACGGTACGGAGCGGACGGCAACTTCGGCTCCGAGACAGAAGCCGCCGTGAAGGCGTTCCAGAAGGATGAGAGCCTGGAAGTGGACGGCAAGTACGGCGAAAAGAGCCACGCCGCGCTGATGGACGCCGTGGCGGATGACGCCGCGGACGGCAGCGAGCAGGAAGGTGGAGCTGCAAACACGCCTGTGGAGCCGGAAGAACCGGACGTGCCCGATGAGCCGGAATCTCCAAGGCCTCTGGGCGAAACGGTGGTCATCGTCTCGAACGGCGGCAAGGTCAACATCCGCTATGGCAACGGCACGAACTATGCCCGCATCACTTCTGTCCGGCCCGGCAGCACTTATGCCTATGTCGCCACCGCCGCCAACGGCTGGAACGCCGTCGTGGTCAATGGCAAGGTCGGCTGGGTCTCCGGCGAGTATTCCCGGCTCCTCTAAAAAACAGAAACAGCCCCTTCGTTTCCGCGCGTTGGGGCTGTTGCGGATTAAGACAGGTTTTCACAAGCAGTGGAGAAGTGTGAATGAAGATGCAAACCGGCAGGAGGGGAAGAAAGTCATGACGCAGGAACAGCAGCAGGAGATCCGGCGGTTGAGGGCCACGGGCGAAGGGTATAAGCGAATCGGCGCGATCCTGAATCTGTCCGTCAATACGGTCAAGTCTTTTTGTCGGCGGGACAGTGCGGTGAATCCGCCGCAATCCCGGGAAAAAGGGAATCAGGCGGCATGCCTTCGCTGCGGGCGGCCGCTTGTTCTGATTCCCGGACGGAGAAAACGGCTGTTCTGCTCAGATGCGTGCCGGATGGCCTACTGGCGCACGCAGGCGTACCCGAAGGAAAACGCGCGGCGGTGCGCGGGATGCGGAAGGCCGCTCATGGGCAATGATCCGCAAAGAAAATACTGCGGACATGCCTGCTATATTGCGCACCGCTTTGGGAAAGGAGACAGGCATGCAGGATAATCGTTTGCACGAGCCGGTTACAAACCCAAAACCGCTGCTTTCACCGGATCAGTTTCAGCGTGAGCTTTCCTATCGCGCCGCCATGACGGTTATCCGGCACATGCTTCGCGAGGGGCTGATTACCCGCGGCGAGTTTGTCAGAATCCAACCAATTCTGGCGAAGAAATTCTCCCCGGTCTGGGGCGGGTTGTATCCAAATGACGGTTGATACTTCTTCTAAAAAGAGGGAATATAGTCGCGGAAGGAGGCGAAAGCCGTGGAAAACACAAGGCAGAACAGAACCATGACGATCCACAGGGTCAAACCGGTTCATGCGGCCGCTCCCCGCAGGGAACGGGTCGCGGCCTACTGCCGCGTTTCAACCGGGAAGGAAGCCATGCTGCACTCGCTCGCGGAGCAGGTAAGCTATTACAGCGCATACATACAAAAGCATCCGGGCTGGGCGTTCGCGGGCGTGTACGCGGATGAGGCGTACACGGGGACGAAGGAAGCGCGGCCACAGTTTCAGCGTCTGCTGGAAGCGTGCCGGGCGGGCAAGGTCGACCGGATCCTCACCAAATCGATCAGCCGGTTTGCCCGAAATACGCTGATGCTGCTGGAAACGGTGCGGGAACTGAAGGAACTCGGCGTAGCGGTGTACTTTGAGGAACAGCATATCGATAGTCTGAGCGGGGATGGCGAGCTGATGCTGACCATCCTCGCTTCTTTTGCGCAGGAGGAAAGCAAGAGCGTTTCGGATAACTGTAAGTGGCGGATTCGCAAGGATTTTTCCGAGGGCAAGCCTATGAATCTGATGCTGCTGTACGGGTATCGCAGTAAAAATGGGAAGATTGAAATTGACCCGGAAGAAGCCGCGATTGTGAAGCGTGTCTTTTCGGAATACCTGCGGGGCGATGGCGGCCCAACGATTGCGAAGCGCCTGCGGGAGGAAGGGGTGCCGCGCCGGTACGGCGGAGAATGGACGGCCACGGCGGTACGGGAAATGCTCCTGAACGAGAAATATACGGGCGACGCGCTTTTGCAAAAGACATATATAGCTGATCACCTCTCAAAAGAAAAGCACTACAACCGTGGAGAGCTGCCGCAGTATTATGCGGAACAAACACATCCGGCGATCATCAGCCATGAGGTGTTCGAAAGAGCGCAGACGATATCATCTGCCAGGCTGGCCCAATTGAATGTAAGCAAGCCGACAAGCGCACGCTATCCTTTGAGTGGGAAAGTGATTTGCGGCCTCTGCGGAGCGCATTATAACCGGCGGACCAGATCCAGCGAGAAGGGTACGCCGAAGCGCATCGTGTGGCAATGCCTGACTTACGCGCAAAAGGGAAAATCGGCCTGCGCCTCCAAACAAATTCCGGAGGAGACGCTGCTGACCCTCGCCTGCGAAGTCTTGGGCGTGCGTGAGATCACAGAGGAGAACATAGGCTGCCTGTCTGAAATCCGGATACACGCATCCAACCGCGTTGCGTTTATCTTTGCGGACGGCCATGCGGAGGAAAAGGTCTGGCAGGATCGTTCCCGTGCAGAGAGCTGGACGGACGAGATGAGGAAGCG
>CASEAR010000037.1 GCA_949285835.1 uncultured Verrucomicrobiota bacterium
GCCGTCAGGATATCGGTTCGAGCTTTTCTGAATCATCAAACGATCCTCAAACGTCAAATGTGAGCCGGTTTTTATACATTTCATTGCTTCAGCCTTCCTGTGTGGTTGGGTTGGCTTTGAGGATAGCGTTTGCGCACAGACGGCGGATTTTTTCTTTTGCTTTCCGGAAGGGGCGAGCCGCCCCCCGGGGGGCGGTAGGCGGAGCTCCTCCTTCACGTGCTTGCATCGCTTTTCCCTCCTCTTGGAATGTGCGTCATTTAATTTTGCACTTTTCAATGCCGGATACATTGGGTGCGCCGTATTGCGTTTTATCGGGTATTGGGATAGAATTTCCGGGACTTGTTTCGATGAATATGCCGTCTTTTGTGAGGCCGACTGTTTTTGACGGAGCGTCTGGAAGAAATGGAAAAGCGCGACACTTACAAAATTTGCAGGTTTGACGTGCGGTCGTACGAATGCGGCCCGGACGGACGTATAAGGCCGGAAGCGCTGTGCGACTACATGCAGGAGGCGGCGTCGCTGAACGCTGCGGATCTTGGGTTCTCCAAGACGGATTTTGAGCCGCTCAACATATCGTGGGTGATGACGCGGCTGCGCATGGTGCTGTCGGAGCGTCCGCGATGGGGCGAGAGTCTGGAAGTGCTGACTTTTCCGCGCGGGCTGCGCCGTCTTCTCGCATGGCGCGACTTTGTACTGACGGGATCCGGCGGGAGTGTTATAGCCCGGGCTTCGTCGGAGTGGGCGGCGATCAATCTCAGTACCAGGAAGGCTGTGCCGATTCCGCCGAGGGTTACGGAATGTTCCAACACGGTAAGGGAGCCGGTGCTGGGAGAGAGTCCGTTCTCAAAATTTTCTTATCCGGTTGACCCGGCTGAGGAGTTTGCGGCGCAGTACAGGGTGAGGAAGGCGGACATAGACCTCAATGGTCACGTAAATAACGTGAGGTACATCGAGTGGATGCTTGAGAGCGTGCCGCTGGAACTGGACGGGATGTGTTTCCCTGAAGAACTTGAGGTGGTTTTCAGGAGCGAAACGATGCTCGGGGAAACAGTGTATGCCAGAAGCGCGAAGGCGCCGGGTGCGCCCGGGACTTTTGTGCACAGCGTCGCCGGAGAAGACGGAACAGAGCACATCACGGGGCGCACGGTGTGGCGCATGCCGGCCGGAAAATAAGTTAATTTCCAGGCGGCCTGTCTTTACTGTCTGAGCGTTCCGGCGTGCAGCTCGCGTCTGAAGTCGTCTATTGTGCGCCTGATTCCATCGTCGAGCTTGATGGAGGCTTTCCAGCCCAGACTGTTTATCAGGGAGCAGTCGAGGAGTTTGCGTGGAGTGCCGTCGGGGTGCGACGAATCCCATTCGATTTCGCACTGTGCGTCCGTGGCGTCGCGGATTTTCTCCGCGAGAGTTTTTATGGAGACTTCCTCTCCGGATCCGACGTTGACCCAGTCGGGAGGATTTTCCGCATCAAGCATGAACAGGATGGCGTCGGCGAGGTCGTCGACGTGGAGGAATTCCCGAAGGGCCCGTCCTGTGCCCCAGAGGGTTATACTGCCGGAGCGGGCGTTACGTGCCTCCTCGAATTTGCGGATCAGGGCGGGGAGGACATGTGAATTTCCGGGGTTGTAATTGTCGCCGGGGCCGTACAGGTTTGTGGGCATGACGGACAGATATTTCATGCCGTACTGCCGCCGCAGGTACTGGCACATTTTCATGCCGGCGATTTTTGCTATGGCGTAGCCCTCGTTGGTCGGCTCCAGTGGGCCGGAGAGCAGGGAGTATTCTCTTATCGGCTGTTCGGCCATTCTGGGGTATATGCACGAGCTGCCGAGGAACATGAGCGACGGCACCTGCGCGCGCCAGGCCGCGCCTATGACGTTTGTCATGAGGGTGAGGTTTTCGTACATGAATTCGGACATTTGCGTACGGTTGGCTTCTATTCCTCCGACCTTTGCGGCGGCGACAACGATGCACGTGGGTTTTTCACGCCTGATGTACTCAAATACGGCGGACTGGTCCAGACAGTCCAGCTCCTGACGTCCTGCGGTCATGGGCGGAGGGAGTCCGCGGCGTTTCATTGCTCTTACGACGGCTGATCCCACCATGCCGTGGTGTCCGAGAACCAGTGTTTTCTCCAAGTCTTTGTTCATAACTCTGTTCCTTAATTTTGTTTCAAGCGGCGTCGGGGGCGGTCAGGCCTGCTCCAGAACGATTCTCTGGGCTCGGGCTTCGGCGAGGTCGGACTCCACCATCATCCGCACGAGTTCCTTAAATCCGACCGTATTTTTCCATCCGAGCGTCTTTTCGGCTTTTGCGGGATTGCCCAGCAGGTGATCTACTTCAGCAGGGCGCTCGTAGCGCGGGTCGTGCCTGACGAACTCGCGCCAGTCCATGTCGAGAAGGCCGAAGGCCTCCTCGCAGAACTCGCGTACGGAGTGCGATTCTCCTGTTGCGATGACATAATCATCCGGGTTGTCCTGCTGAAGGATGCGCCACATAGCGTCCACATAGTCTCCGGCGAATCCCCAGTCGCGCCGGGCGTCCATATTCCCGAGGAAGAGTTCGCTCTGGAGGCCAAGTTTAATGCGTGCGGCCGCCATGGTTATTTTGCGAGTGACAAAAGTGGGGCCGCGCCGCGGCGATTCGTGGTTGAACATGATGCCGTTGGACGCGTGCATCCCGAAAGCTTCGCGGTAGTTGCGGGTGATCCAGCAGGCGTAAGCCTTGGCGCATGCGTATGGCGAGCGCGGATGTACGGGCGTATTCTCATCCTGCGGAACGCCGCTGCAGTCGCCGAACATTTCGCCGGATGCCGCGTGGAAGAAGCGGACCGAATGTCCGATTCCGGCGTCGCGGACGGCGTCCAAGACCCGGATTGTGCCTATGCCGGTGACTTCAGAGGTGTATTCCGGCATATCGAATGACACGCGGACCTGAGACTGCCCGCCGAGGTGGTACACCTCGTCCGGCCGGACTTCGTACAGGAGTTTTGTCAGGCGTGTTGCGTCCGACAAATCTCCGTAGTGGAGAAAGAGGCGCACGCCCATTATGTGCGAGTCCTGATAGAAGTGGTCGATACGCTGTGTGTTGAAAGTGGACGATCTTCGGATAATGCCGTGAACTTCGTAGCCTTTTGCGAGGAGGAATTCCGCCAGGTACGAACCGTCCTGTCCTGTTATGCCTGTTATCAGCGCCTTTTTCATAAATTCTATTTTGTTTAATGGTTGCGGTGCATATGGCGTGAGATATTCGCGATGACGGAGGATGGTATACCGGCGTATATTGAATTTCATTATGCAAAAGCGAAATATTTTATTATGATAATGCGCACAAGGAGAATCTGAGCGGAATGCATTGTGATGCGGCGTGCCGGCCTGCGGGCGGTTCTGCCGGTGATATTCGCACGAAACAGGTGCATTCGGGGAGAGGTTGGTGAAGACGGTTGTTGTGATACTTGACTCGGAGTTTATGAAATCTGTCGAGCTGCTTGCGGGTATAAACGCGGTATTTTCGGAAACCGGGGAAGTGCGAGTGGCTCCTCTCAGGTACAGTCAGGTGGAATTGTTTGAGACGCTGCTGTCCGGCGGCACAGTATCGGGAGTGGTGGGGTCGTTTATAGGGGACAGGTGGCTCGAACGTTTTGTAAGGAGCGGCATTCCTTTCGTCAACGTCGGCACGGCGTCGGAAATAAGTCTCGTGCCGTCGGTTCTTCCGGACTTCCGGGCCGCCGGGAGGCTTGCGGCGGAGCATTTTGCGGAAGGCGGGCGGAAGGAGCTGTGCGTGGTGTGTGAAAGGGCGCAGCACGCCTCGGCAGAGATTGCGGCGGGGGTGCACATGGCGGCCGAAAAACTGGGGCTGCCGGTAAGCATGTTTTATACGGACTGTACGGCGATAAGCTTTGAGACCGAGCGTCTTGACAATATGCCGCCGGAGACGGGATGCGTGTGCGCGTCGGATTTTTATGCGCGCCGTCTGATTGCCGGTCTTTTGGAGCGCGGGATTGGCGTGCCGGAGAAAGTGGGAGTGGTGGGAGTGGGAGATTCGACGCTGGAGAGCGCGTTGAGCGCTGTGCCACTGAGTTCTGTCCCGATCCCGTATCGAGAGGTGGGGGAGCGGGCGGCGCGGAAGATACTGCGTGCCGGCCGGGAAGATTTCGGCGGTACTGAGTACGTAGCGCCGGGACGGCTGGCGGTGCGTGAATCGTCTGTGCAGTTCAAGTATGCGGACGGCGTTGTGGTTCGGGCGGTGCGCTACATGATGGAGAATTTATTCGAGCGGGGCGGGGTGGGAGATCTGGCGAGATTTTGCGGGGTGTCGCGGCGCAATCTGGAAATGCGTTACCGTACGTCCGTGGGGATGTCCCCGGGTGAGGACTGGAACCGGCGAAGACATGCGGAAGTGTGCAGACTGCTCCGGGAAACGGATATCCCTCTGAGGAGGGTCGCCGAGATGTCGGGTTTCAGTGAAATGCCGAGTTTCTGGAGCGCATTCAGGAAGGCGGAAGGCGTAAGCCCTATGGTTTACCGCAGGGCGCACAGGAAAACCTGCGGCAGATAGACCGGAATACGGTTCGGGGCCGCACTGCAAATGATGTGGTGCGCATCGGAACCTGCAAGCGTTTTGAATGCATAATTTATTGTATTATCAAGGACTTACGCAGTTTTTCGGCATGGGGCGATTTTGACGAAAAACCGCCTTCCCACGCCGAATCTCAACTTCAGCCCGTAAATAAGGGCTTTTTCTGAACAAAAACGGTCGGTTTTTTTTACCATGAAGCTGCGATTTTTGAACAAAAAAAACGCCCCACGTCAAACACCCTTGCAACCGGTTGCAAATCAATGTATAATATGCCCCGCCGTCCGAAAAGGGCAGTAAGCCGAAAGGCATTTGTGACACGGCTTCCGCTGTGATGGATTGCAGATTCAACGCCATAGTCCGAAAAGGGCAGTAAGCCGAAAGGCATTTGTGACACCAGCCGTTTCCTTCGGAGGCCCCGCCGTGGTATTGAAGTCCGAAAATGGCAGTAAGCCGAAAGGCATTTGTGACTCTTCAAAATCACAGATAATCTTGAATTCATCCCATGAAGTCCGAAAATGGCAGTGAGCGGAAAGTCATTTGCGGCATGATTGCCGCAAGTGATGATGTTCTCTGCTCTTTTTGAGGCGGGATTGGCAGCTGTCTGGATGGCACGTTCCCGACGCGTATGGAATCCTGCGTCCCGTAGGCGGAGCGGCTGCAGATGCCGTGGTGACGGGCTGGAGTCGGGATCGTGCCGCGCTCAGACTTCCCGCTGTGCGGAAAGCTCACAGGGAGTTTGAGCCGTTACGCGGCATTCTGCGGCTCTTCCGTCTGCTTTCGGAGAGGGCGGGGCGTTTTTTCTTGTTGTCCGGTTTCAGCAAATTACAACGGAAGCGGGCGTCCCTTTCCGTTATTTATTCCGGGACCTTCCCCATGGGCGGGAAATGCGAGGCCGGCTGCATATTTATTTTTCTGTCCTCCATCGGGTACTTTGCTGCACGACAGCAGCGTCTGCTTTGCGGGCTGCGCGCTTGGAAGCGTGCCGCACGGACGTATACGGGCGTTCTGGGTTGCCGCACGCGGGCGTCTATCTTGATTTGCTGTGTGAGAATGTGCATAATAATTGGCCTTCCTTGCGGGCGGCGGAGGCGTGTTTGGTGGGCTGGCAGCTGTGGCCGGCCGCACTGCCCGCCGTCAGGGCCTGCGGCGGGGTTCGGCGGTTTCACGGTTATAATTTGATGTTCGGGGAGAGTGCAAATGGCGTACGAAGCGATAGAGGATTTTAAATCGGGGCCGTGGACGCGTGTGGTGGACGTGTCGGATTTTATTTCACGCAACTATACTCCTTACGACGGCGACGGATCTTTTCTGTGCGGACCGACGGCGAGGACTTCCGAGTTGTGGTCGAAGCTGTGCGCAAAGATGGATGAAGAGCGCGCGTCCAAAGGTCATGTGCTTGACATTGACAGCAAGACGATTTCCACAATTACTTCGCATGCTCCCGGGTACATAGACAAGAATCTGGAACAGATTGTTGGGCTTCAGACGGACGAGCCGCTCAAGCGAGCCATAATGCCATTCGGCGGGATAAGGCTGGTGCGTACGCAGCTTGAAACGTACGGCCGGGAGATGGACCGCGATGTGGATATGGTGTTCAAGTACAGGAAGACCCACAATGACGGTGTATTTGACGCATACACGGACGAGATGAGGCTCGCCCGTCACGCCGGAATTATTACCGGACTGCCGGATTCGTACGGGCGCGGGCGCATTATAGGCGACTACCGGCGGGTGGCGCTGTACGGTACGCGATTTCTTATTGAGCAGAAGAAGAAGGCGAAGGCGGCGATGATCCGCGACATAATGGACGCGGGGCTGATACAGAAGCGAGAGGAGACTTCCGAGCAGATAAGGGCGCTGGAAGAGCTGGAGATGATGGCGGCTTCCTACGGCTTCGACGTGTCGCGTCCGGCTGCGGACTTCAAGGAAGCCGTCCAGTGGCTCTACTTCGGGTATCTGGGGGCGGTCAAGGAGCAGAACGGAGCGGCGATGTCCATAGGGCGCATATCGACGTTCCTTGACTGTTATGCGGAGCGTGATCTGGCTTCGGGCAGGTATACGGAGAGCGAGATACAGGAGATTGTCGATCACTTCATAATGAAGCTCAGGATTGTGAGATTCCTGCGGGTGCCCGCGTACGATGAGCTCTTTTCCGGGGATCCCACGTGGGTTACGGAATCCATTGCCGGCATGGGAGCGGACGGTAGGCACATGGTTACGAAGAACTCGTACAGGTTCCTGAATACGCTTTACAACCTCGGGCCGGCGCAGGAGCCCAACAAGACTGTGCTGAGGAGTCCGCGCCTGCCGGACAACTTCAAGCGCTTCTGCGCCGAGGTTTCGATGCGCACGTCCGCGATACAGTATGAGAACGACAATCTCATGCGGCCCAGATTCGGGGACGACTACGGTATTGCGTGCTGTGTGTCGGCGATGAGGATCGGGCGGCAGATGCAGTTTTTCGGGGCGAGGGTGAACCTTGCCAAGGCGCTTCTGTTTTCCATCAACGGCGGCATGGACGTAATGTACGGCAACGCTCAGGTCGGGCCGGAGCTGCGCATTCTCAGCGACAGGGAAACGCTTGACTTTGATGAAGTTATGACGAATTTTGAGAAAGTCACAGAATGGCTGGCCAAGCTCTACATGGATACGCTCAACATCATACATTTCATGCACGACAAGTACTGTTACGAAAGGCTGGAGATGGCCTTGCATGACGATAAGGTTGTGAGGACAATGGCGGGCGGCATAGCGGGTCTTTCGGTGCTGGCGGACAGCCTTTCCGCAATCAAGTACGCCAAGGTGCATCCGGTCCGCAACGAAGCCGGGCTGGCCGTGGATTTTGACGTTGAGGGAGATTTCCCGAAATTCGGAAACGACGACGACCATGTCGACCAGATAGCCGTGGATGTGGTGCGTTCTTTCTACAAGAAGTTCGCCAAGCATCATTCGTACAGGAATTCGAAACCGACGTTGTCCATACTCACGATTACGTCAAATGTCATGTACGGGAAGAAGACCGCGTCCACACCGGACGGCAGAAAAGCCGGGCAGCCTTTCGCACCGGGGGCGAACCCGATGCACGGCAGGGACAAAAACGGCGCGGTGGCGTCCCTGCGCTCCGTGTCGAAACTGCCTTACGACTGTGCGGAAGACGGTATTTCCAATACTTTTTCCATTGCTCCGTCATCGCTGGGCAGGACGGACGAGGAGCGCAGAAGCAATCTTGTGTCGCTTCTGGACGGGTATTTCCTGGACGATGCGCACCATCTCAATGTGAATGTGCTCAGCAGGGACACGCTGCTCGACGCCATGGATCATCCGGAGAAGTATCCGCAGCTTACGATTCGCGTGTCGGGTTATGCGGTGAACTTTGTCAAGCTCACGCGTGAGCAGCAGCTCGATGTGGTAAGCCGCACTTTTCACGAGCATCTGTAAGCGCCTTCCGTGAATGCATCGTTGTCCGAAGTGTCAGGAAGGATCCATTCCTTCGAAAGCATGGGCGCGGTGGACGGGCCCGGGCTCAGGTATGTGGTGTTCATGCAGGGGTGCCCTCTGAGGTGCCTGTATTGTCACAATCCGGACGCCAGGCCGACGGGTGGCGGGACGGTGATGACAGCGGGGGAGGTTGTAGAGCGCATCCGGAAGTGCCGGAGCTATCTGACAAACGGCGGGGTGACGCTTTCCGGAGGAGACCCGATGATGCAGCCGGAGTTCGCCTCGGCGATACTGCGGCTGTGCAGGGAGGAAGGGTTTCACACTGCGGTTGATACGGCGGCGCCCGTCCCTCTCGATGTGTCGCGGCGGGTGATAGACTGCGCCGGTATGCTTCTGCTCGATATAAAGTCTCCCGACGAGGGGATGTGCCGGCGCATTTCCGGAGCGGGACTAGGGAACGCGCTGGCGGCGCTGGGGTACTGCGAGGAAACAAACAAGCCTGTCTGGATAAGGCACGTCCTTGTCCCGGGGATGACGTTTGACAGGGACGGCATTATGAGACTTGGCCGCATGCTCTCTCCGTACAAGTGCGTAAAACGCGTCGATTTCCTGCCGTATCATAAAATGGGGGCAGGCAAGTGGGCGGCACTTGGGCTGATAGATCCCCTGAAAGACACTCCCGCGGCCGGGCCCGAGGCGGCGGAACAAGCCGGTAAGTGGTTCAATGAGGCTGCCGGAGACATTGTCCTGAAGTAGCGCCTGCGGGCGGCTTTGCCCGCGGCTGCTAGGCCGGTGGCAGTTCCCGGCGGCTCGACTGCGGGGCGCGTACGGGTTTGCGTTCAAACTTGCTAATGCGGCGTTTTTGTTTCGGCGCGATATTTCATGGCGGGGAAGAAAGGCTTTTGCCGGGGCATGCGTGTACCGGCGTCCCGCTCTGCTGGCAATATTCTCTTCGCCGTATGCCCCGCGGGCATAAATGAGCATAAAAAATAAGTATTTGCCGGTCTGTCAGAAACGGGTTAGAGTAGCGTCCGAAAAGGGGCTCCGCGGTGATGGGGGCAGCAGTTCCCGCCGTTGCGCTGAACCGTATCCCGGCGGGACGGGAAAATGCGGCTTTCAGTGGGGACGCCCCGGCACGAATGAGGGCTGCCGGAGAGTTGGAGCGCAACTGATATTCCCCGTGCTTTCCGGATGAAGCGGGAACGACGGAATCAGCGTATCAAAAGGAGTAAAAAGATATGAAGAGGACGGCAATGATGGTGATAATGGCCGCATCTGTTTTTGGTTCGGCCGGATGTGCATCCGGGGAGACAGAGCCGCAGAAAGCGGAGACCGAATCCGGGAAAGTTCTGATAGCATACTATTCATGGAGCGGCAACACGCGCTTCGCTGCAGAACAGATTCAGAAGGTTGCCGGCGGGACGCTGTTTGAAATAAAGCCCGTCAATGAATACCCGGCGGACTATGGTGCATGTGTCGAGAAGGCGAGAAAAGAATGCAGGGAAGGCGCTAAGCCGGAACTCGCGTCAAAGGTCGAAGACTTTGCACGGTACGACGTCATCTTCGTAGGTACGCCGAACTGGTGCAGCACGATGGCACCTCCGGTAAGAACCTTCCTTTCTTCCTACGACTTCCGCGGCAAGACAGTGGTTCCGTTCGTTACTCACGGAGGCGGAGGCATGGCGCGCTGTGAAAAGGATATGCGTGAAGCGTGCCCGAAAGCGGTGTTCGGGAAGGGCGGCGCGTTCCCCGGCAAAAGCATCAGGAATGCGGAGGATGCGCTGCGCAAATGGGCCGAAGAAGCCGTGAACATCCGGGAATAACGGGGTTCCGCGTCGCGCCCCTCCGCTGCGGGTTTTGCGGTGCGGCGTACCGGCAGCGCCGGTGCGCCCGTGTTTCCGGATGTGCGGAAGGGCAGTGCGTTCGCGGTCTGTGCGCAGTGTCTCGGCGGCGCGCAGACCGTGCGTCGGGCTGTGCTTCTCCTGCTTCCGGCTCCGGTCAGGCCGACTCCACGTGAAGGCGAATTGGATTTCACAATTCGTCCCCGTTCCGGTATTTCTTTCCGGCGGCCTGTCCCCGCAGGTGGGGAAGCCGCCATTTTTTCTGCCGTCTTCCAGACGTCTTATTTCCCGGAGGCGGGCTGTTCCGCCGCGGTTTATCATTCTTTTGGCTGTCACTTTTCATGTTTCCTGTCCTTCCTTTGTTGGCATGGACGCTGCATTCTGCAGCCTTTCCCCAATTTTCGCGTTCCGCTGTTGGGCGAAAGTCGGGAGTTTCGATGAGGCGAGATGTGGCTGCCCGTGGGTCTGCCTTTCTTTTGCTTGTTCGCTCCCTGCATGATCGTGATGAAAACGTGGATCCTCTTTCATTTTTTCCGGAGTTCATGCCTCCGGGAACGGGAAGGGTAAGACTGGCCCCGTCATTCTTTTTTTTTCTGCCTCCGCCGGACGTTCTGCTACATACTGGGGTTTCCCCAACTTTCACGCCCGGCGTGCGGCACTTGCTAATGCATCGGAATATCTGGTACAATGAAAAAACACTGAAATTCATATACCGACATGTTGTTCCAGACCAAACATAATACGAATAAAATAATATCTCCGGGAGAAGCTGTATCCTTCATAAAAGACGGAGACACGGTGGTTACGGGCGGATTTGCCGGTACGGGGTCTCCGGACACGCTTTTCAGGGCGCTGGCGCATGTGTTTGAGGAGACCGGGCATCCGCGCGGGCTCACGTACACTTTCCCGGCGGCGTGCGGCGACGCCAAAGGACTTGGAATAAATCTGATAAGTATCGAAGGGCTGGTCAAGCGCGCGATTTTCGGGCATGTAGGCCTGGCGCCAAGGCTTCAGAAGCTCATTGTGGACAACAAGGTGGAAGGGTACAACCTGCCGCTCGGAGTGATAGCGCAGCTTTACAGGGACATCGCCGCGGGCAAACCCGGAACGCTCACGCATGTGGGGCTGGGCACTTTTGCAGATCCGGACTTCGGAGCCGGGCGTATGAATTCGATATCGCTTGATTCTCTGGTAAAGCGCATGCCGGTGGACGGCAATGTCTATCTGCTGTACAAAAGCTTCCCGATAAATATTGCGCTGGTCAGGGGAACGACGGCGGATCCCGACGGCAATGTGTCGCTTGAACATGAGGCTCTGAACCACGGGCTGCGTTCCATGGCCTCTGCGGTGCACAACTGCGGCGGCAAAGTGATTGTGCAGGTGAAGAGGATTGTCGAGAACGGCATACTAACCGGGCGGCAGATACATCTGCCGTCGTGTCTTGTCGACGCCGTTGTCCTGGCGGACGAGCGTGCGGATACGGCGCAGACGTACCTTGATTTTTTCAATCCCACGTTCTGCGGAGACCTCAGGGTGCCGGTTGACGAGATCCCCGTGCTGCCGATGAGCGAGCGCAAGATAATTGCCCGGCGAGCGGCGATGGAGCTCACCCCCGGGGATGTGATAAACCTCGGCATAGGCATGCCGGAAGGCGTTGCCAGCGTGGCGGCTGAAGAGGGGCTCGGGCAGGACTTCACCCTGACGACTGAGGCCGGTGTGATTGGCGGAGTGCCGTGCGGCGGACTGAATTTCGGCGTGTCGTACAATCCGGAGGCTTTTTTCGCCATTGCCGACCAGTTTGATTTTTATGACGGCGGGGGGCTGAATCTGGCGTTCCTCGGCCTTGCGCAGGCGGATCGCGAAGGCAACATAAACGTCAGCAAGTTCGGCAGCCGGATTCCCGGCTTTGGCGGCTTCATAAACATAAGTCAGAATTCCCGTAAGGTGGTTTTCATGGGCACGTTCACGGCGGATGGGCTGGAAGTTGAAATCCGGGACGGGGCTTTGCGCGTGCTGCATGAGGGGCGTAAGCGGAAGTTTGTAAATTCGGTGGAGCAGTGCACTTTCAACGGCCGTTATGCGGCGGAGCGCGGTTCAAATGTGCTTTACGTCACCGAGCGGTGCGTTTTCAAGCTGCGCCCGGAGGGATTGGAACTTACGGAGATAGCGCCGGGCATCGATTTTGAGGAGGACATTCTCGGGCACATGGACTTCAGGCCCATAATTGCGAATCCGGTCCGGATGGAGCCCGGCATATTCGGTTCCGAGCCCATGGGGCTTGCCGATATGATCCGGCGGAACGTTCAGGCATGAAATCTGTCGCGGTCATAACCCCGTGTTTGAATGCCGAGAGGTTTATCGGCCGGTGCCTGTCCAGCGTGGCGGCGCAGAGATCTGAGAGGCTTCGCGTTGTTCACTACATTCTTGACGGAGGCAGCTCGGACGGCACGCAGAGGGAGGTCCGCGGGTATCTTAACGGGGAAACCTTCTTCATAAGCGCTCCGGACAAGGGGCCGCCGGACGCCATAAACAAAGGCTTTGCGATGGCGGACTGCGAGTTCGTGTGCTGGCTGAATGCGGACGACGAGTTCTCTCCGGGATCGCTCGAGAGGGGGGCCGCGGCGCTGGCGGAGAATCCGGATGCGTCGATGTGCTTCGGGAAGTGTCCCGTGATCGACGGAAGCGGGGCGGAAATCCGCAGGTGGCTTACGGCGTTTAAGTGGTTCTGCGCCAGTTTTTCCTCTCTCAGGCTCCTGCAGACGGTGAACTATGTCCCGCAGCCGGCGGCGCTGTTTCGCGCGGCGTCGGTACGCGAGGCCGGTGAGCTGCGCACGGATTTGCGGGCGGCGTGGGATTATGATTTTATTCTGCGGATGTTCCGTACGGGCCGCGCGGTGCGTATTGATGCCGTACAGGCGTATTTCAGGTGGACGCCGGAGTCCATAAGCGGCAGGAATTTTGTTCTCCAGATGAAGGAGGATTTTGCTGTGGCGGCGCGCGATGCGGGCATGTGGTCGCCCAGAATATGGGTACACTGGGCCGGCGGGAAGTTTGTGGCGGCGCTTTATTCGCTCATTTCCATGCGGCGCAGGCTTGCGGCCGCCGGAGGGAGGTCTGCTCCGTGAAAATAGGCGTTGACGCGCTTTTCCTTATTCCCGGAGAAGTCGGCGGGAGTGAAACCTGGTTCCGGAAGACGATGATGCGTCTGCCGGAGATAATGGAGGGGGACGAGTTCGCAGTGTATGCGAACGAGGAGTGTTTTTCGGCGCTTGCAGCAGACCTGAGCGCATACGACAACGTCACAATGGTCAGGACGCATGTATCGGCGAGGTCGAGGATCAGACGGTATATGTTTGAACAGTTTGAGCTGCCGGATGCGGTCAGGGCCAAGGGGGCCGACGTGCTGTTCTGTCCCGGGAACGTGTGCCCCGTGCTGCGCCGCTGCAGGTGCCCGGTGGTGTCCCTTGTTTATGACATGCAGTATGCCCGCCATCCGGAGGATTTTTCTGCGGCGGGTCTTGCGGCTATGAGATTTTTCACGCCTCGCACCGCCAGACGGAGCGCCAGGGTCGTCACAATTTCCGAGTTTTCCCGCAGGGAAATAGCGGAGTGCACGGGGACCCCGTTCGACCGTATAGACGTGGTGCGCGGCGGGGCTGACGACATATTTTCGAAGAAGCCTGATCCGGAGTATGCGGCTGAGCGCAGGATGGTGCTTCTTCATACGGACGCCCCGTATATCCTGACCGTGGCCAACAGTTATCCGCACAAGCGCCTTGAAACCGCGGTGGAAGCGTTCGGCAGCGCGTGCCGCGGCACAGATATGCGGTACGTTCTTGTGGGCAAGGCGCGGCGCGGCGAGAGGGCTCTGGCGGAGGCTGTGGAAAAACTGCCGGACAAGTCTCGCTTCATAAGGCTGTCGCATGTGACGGAGAGCGACCTGGCGGTATTGTATCAGGGGGCTTCGGTTTTTCTTTTTCCGTCCGTGTACGAGGGTTTTGGCCTGCCGGTGCTCGAGGCCATGTGCGCGGGAGCGCCCGTTGCAGCCGTCCGTGCGGGGAGCGTCCCCGAGGTGGGCGGGCTTGCGGCGGCGTACGCGGAACCCGACGCAGCGGGAGGGCTGTGCGAAGCGCTCGGGCGCGTTCTGGCGCTGACGCCGGATGCGCGCGAGGCCATGATTTCACAGGGGCGCAGCCGGATGCGCATGTTTTCATGGGATGAGACGGCCCGTGCGCTGGCCGGTTCGATACGCGCGGCGGCGGAAGGCTGCGTGGTGTGAGCATCCGGGCTCGGCATGGTGTTTGAATGTGGAAGAAGATCGCGACAGGACTGACGTTGAGCTTATGATGCGTACGGCCGGCGGAGATCTGCGGGCTTTCTCGGAGCTTGTAAAGCGGCATCAGAATTCTTTAATGAACTTTTTTGCGCGCAGCGGCGTTTATGCAGACGTGGAGGATCTGGCGCAGGAGACGTTTCTCAAGATTTACCGCAGCCGGTCTTCGTACCGGCCGCTGGCCAAGTTTACGACGTTCATGTATCTTGTGGCGCGCAGGGTGATGATAGATGCGGCGAGGAGGAATGCCCGCAGGGCAAAGCTTGCCGAGGAGGCATTGCAGGAGATGCCGCAGTCGGTGTCCGCTCCCGAATCGCGCGGCGAGTACGGAGACGTGGAAGGGGCGCTGACCCGCCTTTCCGAGCCGATGCGTGAGACGCTCGTACTAGTGGTGATGCAGGGGCTGGCGTACAAGGAGGCGGCGGAAGTCCTTGGGATTCCGGTGGGAACCGTGAAGTCGAGGGTTTCTGCGGCGCTTGACCGCATGAGAGAGATGCTTGGCGAGGATTGATCCTCCGGGAGGGGAGTGCGTATGTCCATTGAGACCGGCGAGGGAAAAAACGGCGGACTCCGGGAATCCGGGGATTTTGAGGAGATGCTGAGGGCCGTCACAGAGCGGGAGTACGGCGACGTTTCCGGGCGCGTGGTGCAGGAGATACTGCGCGGGCGGAGGCGCCGCAGGGCGGCGTGGTGCTCGGCTGCGGCTGCCGCGTGTGTGTGCGCGGCGGCGGTTCTTCTGTCCGGCGGGCATGGGGATGATGCGCGCATTCCGGGCGGGGATTCCCCAGGGGCCGGGCGGATGCTCGTTTCGGTTCAGGGGGCGGATGGGTTCTGGTCTCCCGCGGAGAGCGGAGGCAGTGAGGAATTCCGCACCGCAATGACGGGGCTGGCAATGCTTGCGCTTATGCGTGGCGGGAGGGCCTCGGACGGCGGGACGCCGGAATTCTCCGAGAGCGTAATGCGCGCCGCCGATTATTTCTGCGCGCAGCAGAGGGCGGACGGTTCTTTCGCCTCGGACGGGGATATGCTCAACCACGCCGTGGCCACCGTGGCGATGCTCGAATTGTATGCCTCCGGGATGCGGCCCGACCTCTTTACGAAACTTGACGCCGCGCTGGATTACATCCGCAGGAACGAATCTCCATCCGGAACATGGCCGGGTTCGACGCAGTCGGGCTCGGCGAGCGTATGGCTGGCGGGAGCGCTCGGGCTGTCGGTGGAGCTCGGGTGGAAGGACGCGGGCGGCCATTTCAGGCGCGCGCTGCGCGCTCTCGAAATGAGTCCGGGAATGGACGCCCTGTCCGGCGTTTCCGGCATCGCGGAAAAAACAGCCGTGCTGCGCGGGATGTGTTCAGTCGGGAATCTGCCTATCACCGGAGCCGGCCGCAACGCCGGTGGCGGTGTGTACGGCCTGATCGCATCTATGAACGGATATTGAGAAAGTCCGGCGGATTTCCCGCGTCGGCGCGTACAGGCGGGCCTTCAGACGTACAGGCCGGTGAGGGACTGCGTGCATTGGCGCAGCCCCGCCACCGTACCCGCGAACACGAGTCTGCCGCCCGAACCGCCGCCTCCGGGGCCGAGATCGATCACGTGATCCGCCGCCTTTATCATGTCGGGGTTGTGTTCTATTACAATGACCGTGTTGCCGGCGTCTCTCAGGTCGAGAAGGATGTTGAGGAGTTTCCCCACATCCGCGAAGTGCAGTCCAGATGTGGGCTCGTCCAGCACGTAAAGCGTGCTGCCTGAAGACGGCCTGGACAATTCCGCGGAGAGTTTGAGGCGCTGTGTTTCGCCGCCGGAGAGTGACGAGACCGGCTGTCCCAGCGCCAGATAGCCCAGTCCGGCCCGCTGCAGGCATTCGAATTTCCGGCGCAGCACCGGTATGTTTTCAAACATGGCGCATGCGCCGTCAACCGTCATGTCGAGAATGTCGGAGATGGATTTTCCCGCATAATGCACTTCGAGGGTTTCGCGGTTGTACCGCCTGCCTCCGCATTGCGGGCATGTGACGGACACGTCGGGAAGGAACGACATTTCGAGCTGTATCGTTCCTACGCCTCGGCATACCTCACAGCGTCCGCCCTTGACGTTGAAGCTGAATCTTGCCGGACCGTATCCGCGGGCTTTGGCCGTGGGCGTGGATGCGAACAATCCGCGTATCGTATCGAATCCTCCGGTTACGGTAAGCAGGTTGCTCCGATCCGACTTGCCGGCTGGAGAGGCGCCCACGACTATTATTTTGGCGATATTGTCCAGCCCGGTTATTCCGCTGCAGCCAAAGGGAGCCGCCAATGCGGGCTTCATGCGCAGCATGCGTTCCGCATTGGCGCAGAGTACGTCGTTGACAAGGGATGATTTCCCGGAACCTGAAACGCCCGTCACTACGGTATACCGGCCTATCGGGAAAGAAACGTCAATGCTTCTGAGATTGTTGAGACGTGCGCCGTGCACCACGATTGACGGCGTGTCCGGGCGCACCTCCCGCGGCTCGCGTTTCCCCGCGTCGGCCGTGCCGTACAGAAAATCCGCAGTAAGGGATTTCCCGACGGCGGCGCGCAGGTTGTCCGGCTGCCCGGCGTATACTATTCCGCCGCCCTCCGAGCCTGCGCCCGGCCCTACGTCTATTATATAGTCCGCCGCTCGGATTACCTCTTCGTCGTGCTCGACCACCAGCAGCGTGTTGCCCAGTTCCTTGAGGTTTTGCATGACATCGAGGAGCCTTCCTGTGTCTGCGGGGTGAAGCCCTATCGTGGGCTCATCGAGCACATAGAGCACGCCGGAAAGGCCGGCGCCTATCTGGGAAGCCAGCCTTACGCGCTGCATTTCGCCGCCGGATAGCGTGGAGCTTTCGCGATCCAGCGTAAGATATCCCAGACCGACGCGTTCAAGGAATCCAAGCCGGGCTTTCAGCCCTGGAATGATGCTTCCCGAAGTATCGACCGCGGTGACGTCCGGCGTGAGCGTGGAGACCCATCTGAGGGCTTCGGAGACCGTTTTGCTCATTACCTGAGCTATGCTGCACGGGCCTTCCGGGTGCGGCACCGTGCAGGCGAGTATTTCCGGCCGCATTCTTGCCCCGTGGCACAGGGAGCACGTGCGCGAGGACATAAACGTGCGCAGCACGGATTTCATTTCGTCGGATTCGCTCTCCCTGAGCCGTCTTTCGAGATTCGGAATGACGCCTTCGAAAGTTTGTTTCACCCTGCGGACGCTTCCGCGCACTTTTCGGGTTATCAGAAGCTCTTCTCCGTTTGAGCCGTACAGGAAGGCTTTTTTCGCGGACTCGGGCAGCTCGTTCCACGGGGTGTCCATGTCTACACCCTGCCACGCGGCAACGGAGCGCAGGATCATATTCATGGCGGCTATGAGCCGTTTGGGTCCGCGTCTCCACGGACGCACGGCTCCATGCGCGAGCGACAGTGAGCCGTCGGGCACGACGAGCATTTCGTCGAAGTATGATTCACGGCCGAGGCCTTCGCATCCGGGGCAGGCTCCTGCGTGGGAATTAAACGAGAAAGAGGATGGCTTGAGGGCGTCGAAAGATACGCCGCAGTCCGGGCATTCGTTGCGTTCGCTGAAATTTAAGATTTCTTCGGCGCCGGAATCCGGTCTGCGCACGATTGCCGTCATAGAGCCGCGTGCGTGCTTCATGGCGGTTTCGACGGAGTCGGAGAGGCGGCTGCGTATATCGCTGCGGATTACAAGCCTGTCGACCACTGCTTCGATGGACTGGATATCGCCGGGGCGTTCCGTTCCGGCGTCCTCAATGTCCATGATGGTGCCGTTAATGCGCATCCGCACAAAACCGGCTGCGCGTATCGAGCGCAGGGCTTCGTTTACCGCCGCTGGTCCGCCTCCGGAGCGTTTTCTGATTATGGGAGAGAGAATGGTGATGCGCGTGCCTTCGGGCATGTCGAGAAGTCTCTCTGAGACGAGTTCGGGGGATTCCGCCCTTATCGGACGCCCGCAGGACGGGCAGTGAGGCTGGGACATATGGGCGAAGAGGAGCCGGAAAAACTCGTGCACCTCGGCGGAAGTGGCCAGAATGGATCTGGGTCCCGGAGCTGATGCGAATTGCGATATGGCGATGGCAGGCGAAAGCCCTTCCACGGAATCGACGTCGGGCCTGTCCATCCGGTCGATGAACCGGCGCGCGTATGCAGGCAGGCTTTCGAGGTAGCGGCGTCTTCCTTCTGCGAAAACGGTGTCGAACGCGAGCGACGACTTGCCGGAGCCGGAGACGCCGGTAACGACAGTGAGCGCGCCGCGCGGGAT
>CASEAR010000038.1 GCA_949285835.1 uncultured Verrucomicrobiota bacterium
GCGACTCCCCCGACCCACCAGGACGCGGCCGGCGGGGCCGTTCCACCGCGCCGTCATCGCGAGGCTTTCGAGGCTTTTCCACTGCGCCTTCATCACGCGGTTTGCGGGGCCGTTCCACCGCTCCCTCATTGCGAGGCTTACGAGGCTTTTCCACTGCGCCCTCATCGCGAGGCTTACGGGGCTTTTTCACTGCGCCTTCATCGCGAGGTTTGCGGGGCCGTTCCACCGCGCCTTCATCGCGAGGCTTGCGGGGCTTTTCCACTGCGCCCTCATCGCGCGGCTTACGAGGAGGTTCAAAATTTGCACGATGACCATGCCTCCGTTCAAACTCCTCGTGATGACGTCTGCGGGGACGCCCTACCGCGCCTTCATCGCGAGGCCCGCGGGGACGCTCCACTGCGCCTTCATCGCGAGGCCTGCGGGGCCGTTCCACTGCGCCCTCATCGCGAGGCCTGCGAGGAGGTTCAAAATCTGTACGATGACCATGCCTCCGTTCAAACTCCTCGTGATGACGTCTGCGTGGCCGCTCCACCGCACCTTCATCGCGAGGCCCGCGGGGACGTTTCTCCGCGCGGACATCTCTGTCTTTACGGAATTTTCCATCTTCCGACCTGCGATCAAACTTCTCGCCGTCCCTGATGGCACGCCCGCCAGTTTCGCGATCTGCCCTCACACCATCGACGACGCTGCCCTCCACGCTATTTGCCGGCAGCTTTCCAGCGTCGCCGGGGTTTACGTCCCCGGCAAAAGACAACACCGCACCGCCCGCCAACAGCACAGCGCTCAACAAACCAAATTTCACCATGGCTTCCTCCGAATACTTTTTCAGTTAAACCGTGCCTCCACACGCATGCAGCGCCAGAACAGCGGCGCCGCACAGTCTGTAAACGTCCGCCGGGCCGCATTTATTGTGCGGATCGGATTTTTTCTTTTATGAGCGGATCATTTCACGGCTGGCGGCAACGGGCGAGTCCGGGCAGGATTTCAAACAACATCTTCCCGTCCAGCCTGAAAAAAGAGACCCCCGCGGCTCCTGCAGCCGCAGCGGCGTTGATCTGACCGGCAGTTTTATTGAGATCCAGTCTCACGCCGTCCGCGTTGACGCCTATTCCCGGAAAAATGCGCCTGCCGTCTTCCCGGCTGCGGATCTGCGACTTCACCCATTTTTCAAACAAGCTGTTTTTGTCGGTATAGTCCATTGGGACGACAAAATCGACCAGATCGTTTTCCAGCCATGCGCGCCAATCCTGTCCCACGGAAACCACGCACTGCGGATACCCGCCGTATACCGCGGCGGAGAGGACGCACTCCGGCGCTTTTTCTGCAAGTTTTTCCCGCACGTACTCAAGCGCATCCGATACGCAGCCGGTTCTGTACCCGAAGAATTTTTCACGAAGCGGCTCCGAAGCCGCCGTTTCCTTCACCCAGTTTGTAAAAATCACGCCGGTTTCAGCCGCGAAATCCTTCTGCCACCTTTTCCCGATACAACCAAAGGAGTAATGCTCGGTGTACCTCACATAGTCCAGATGGACGCCGTCGAATCTGTTGTTCAAGACGTAGAAGCAGCACACCGCCGCCAGTTCCTCCCGCACGCGCAACGACGCGGGATCCAGCCATTTTTCGCCAGCCTTCCGCCCTGTATAGTCGGCGTTTTCTCCTGATTTGCATTTTTCGTCCCAGACTTCATCTGAAAAGCCCTCGGGAGAGAAAGCAAAAATCCAGGCGTGAACCTTTAAGCCGCGCTCCTTGTACGCATTCAGCACGGTACGCATCCTCTTCAGCGCGGAGGCGTCGTTTTCTGATGAAAAACCGGCATGTCCATCCCTCCAGACGAGCCTTGGCGCCTTCAGAAACACATCGGTTACCCCTGCGGAACGCAAAAGATCCGCAGTGCCTGCCGGATCCTTCGCCGAATGCCGCATATCGTCCCAAACCGCCGCCGTTTCAGGCATGGAGACCCGAACCGTCAGGCCGGACAGTACGGAAACCTCCGCCGACAGTTTTATCAGCGACAGAACGGCCTCCGGGAATGCGCCTTCAGAAATTTTGCCGTCCGCAGCGGCAAGCTTGCCGGAGATACCGGAAATTATCTTTTCAAATTCGGCGCGGCGTCCGCCTGTCAGACCGGCGGCACAGGCTCTTAGCTCCTTCTCTGAGGAAGAGCCCGCCGCACGCCACAGGTTTTTCCTGAGGCTGAGCGCCGCTTCGCGCAAAAGCGCCGGATTACAGGCCCCGGTAATGGAAGCAAGCAGGATACGGCCGCTTTCCTCCGACACAGACTCGTTGGGCACGGCCGTCATCCAGACACCAGAAGGCCCGGAAAGGCAGGCCGGTGCGCCGGGTGCGCCGTTTTCACACTCCCAGAGCGCCGCCACCTGAACGCCGCCCGCGTCGGGGACAACGCCGATGCACGACGGCGTTTTGAAGGAGAAAACACCGGACAGCGGCTGCTTCGGTCCGCCGCGAAACCTCATTTTCGTCCAGACGCCGTCCGGAGGACGCTCAATGCCGGTAATCCTCATCCCCATAATTTTCGCCAGAGCCTGAGAATCAGAGTGATGAACAGCCACCCGTCCCCCGCCGGAAATAAACCCCCTGAGGGACTTCAGCATCCCTTCGGAAGGGCGTTCAACGCATACCAGATGCACAACGGAACATTTACCGGAAAGCGCCTCACTGAATTTCGTATCCGGGAAAACTTCCGCCTGCAGGCCGCCACCGTCAAGAAACTTTGCGATCAGCCTGCCCTTGGCCTCGGCAAATCTGGCGTCCCCGCCGGACAACAGGGAATCATATCCGAAAACGACCGAAACCGGACATTCCCCGCATCGCGCATACCCGCCGGAAAACGCGGCGGCGAGCGCGACGGCGAACGTTACCGCCCATGCTGCGGAGCGCAACCCGCTCATCTCGAGAAAGCAGCCTCATTCCAGCGCAGCTCGTTCCTGAAGGTACGCAAGTCCGTGTCTGCGTCTATAAACACACACTCCACGCCCATGGCGTCCGCCCAATCCCCGAGCTGCCCGGCGTCAAGATCGTACGAAAACGCCGTATGGTGGGCTCCGCCCGCCGTCAGCCACGCTTCAGCCCCGCGCTCAAGATCCGGGAACGGGCGCCACAATGCGGACGCCACCGGGAGCCTGGGCATGGGATTTTCCTGCGGCAGGCATTCGACGTCGTTTACGATAAGGCGGAAACGGGCGCCCAGGTCGACAAGCGAACATGCCACGCCGCGTCCCGGTTTTGACGTAAACACGAGCCTTGCCGGATCCTCCCGTTCTCCCATGGAAAGGAACTCCACCCTGATTTCCGGTCTGGAGGCGGCGACGCTCGGACAAACTTCCAGCATATGGGCCTGAAGGATGGCGCCGCTGCCGGCATCGTCAAAATGATACGTATAATCCTCGAAGAACGAAGTGCCGCGCGGATTCGGGACGGTTTTTGCCATCACCTTCATGATTCGTACCATTGCGGCTGTTTTCCAGTCTCCTTCCGCGCCGAAACCGTACCCGTCGGCCATGAGCCTCTGAATGGCCAGCCCCGGGAGCTGTTTCAGGCCGGAAAGCGTCTGGAAATTTGTCACCACCGCATTATAGCCGCGCTCCTCAAGAAATCTACGCAAGCCGAGCTCGATTGACGCCTGAACCTCTACATGACGTCGGAATTCTTCCGGGCTGCGTCCGGCCGCGTTTACCGAGTAGAGCCGGTAGTATTCTTCTGTAAGCGCGGCCGAATCGGCGGAGGACACGGCATCAACGTACTTTGCCAGATCCTCAGCGCTGTAGGCATCGACTTTCCATCCGAACGCAATCTCGGCCGCGACCTTGTCGCCTTCCGTTACCGCCACGTCCCTCATATTGTCCCCGAAACGCGCAATACGGACCTGCCTGCTTTCATTTATTCCCGCTGCGGTGCGCATCCAGCCGGCGATGCGGCGCAGGACTCCGGCGTTCCGCCAGTGTCCGGCCACCGTCTTGCGCGGGATATTCAGCCGAGTGAGGAGATGCGCAAATTCGCGATCCCCGTGAGCAGACTGATTCGTATTCATAAAGTCCATATCTATGGTGCTGAACGGCAAAGCGGAATTAAACTGCGTATGCAGATGCATCAGCGGCTTGCGGAAATTACGCAGCCCGCATATCCACATTTTCGCAGGAGAAAAAGTGTGCATCCACGTTATTACGCCCGCACAGCACGGATCTTTGTCCGCGTCTGAGAACAATCTATTGATCGATTCTGCGTCTATGAGCACAGCTTTGAACACAATCTCAAAAGGCAGAATCCCGGACGCGTTCATCCCCGAGACCATCTCGGAGGAATGCGACGCGACCTCTGCGAGGCACGCTTCACCGTACAAATCCTGAGAACCCGTCGCAAACCAGAATACAGACTTGTTTTCCTTCATCATATCTTCTCCGTTTCGCATTGCTCGTGCCGCCGCCCGTCAGCGGCCGCGGCTGCGGCAGTTAATCACCAAACATGAAACCGCATATCTCCCGCAGGAAAAGCACAGCCTCGTCCGGCCACAGCGAGATGTCCGCGCGGCCGGAGCCGAGCTGCATGCCGTGCCAGCCTCCCGGGAATATGTGCAAGCTGCAGGCCCTGTCCGCCGCGCGCATTGCGTTTACGAACATAATCGAGTTCTCTACAGGCACTGTTTTGTCCCCGGACACAGCCCACACATACGCCGGGGGAGTATCCTCTCCCACATGTTTTTCCAGAGAGAAAAGTTCGCATTCCGCGGCTCCGGCCTGCGGCCCCATCATGCACATCAAGCTCCCCTCGTGCCTGAATTCGCCGCCGGTTATCACCGGATAGCACAGCACCGACGCATCCGGACGCGGATCCTCAGCGTCAAACGCATCGCCGTTGACCGCCTTCGAATGCCTGTATATCGTACCGGCGGCGGCGGCCAGATGCCCGCCCGCGGAAAAGCCGCACACTGCCACATTGCCCGGGATCACCCCCCATTCTACGGCGCGCCCTCGAACCATGCGCACCGCCCGGACCGCATCGTCCAGAGGAGCCGGGAACCGGTGGGGGCTTACCCTGTAATGCAGCACAAACACCCTGAATCCATACTCACGGAAACGCAATGCTATCGGCTCGCCCTCCGTCTCCTCGCAAACCGTGCGGTACCCGCCGCCTGGAATCACGATCATCGCCGGCTTCGGCACTGGCACAGCCTCGTCCTGAACGTCACGGTAAACCACAAGCTCCGACTCCGCCGCCGGATCACTCCACAATCTGACCGTTTCCTTTTTCATATCGCTTACCCGCATATAATTCTGTCCGCAGCAGCTCCATACGCTCAGCCCGGCACCTCCAGCCCTTTTCTTACGGCGATGTAATCCTCCGGCAGAGGCGCTTCCGCGGATACGGTTTCGCCCGTCACCGGATGCACAAATTCCAGACGCCATGCGTGAAGCATCTGCCGCATGGGCCGCACCGGAAGCGCGTTATCCGCGGAAGGCCATCCGTACACGGCGTCGCCAAGAACCGGATGCCCGATATAGCGCATGTGAACGCGTATCTGATGCGTGCGGCCCGTCCTGATCTTCACACGCAGCTCCGACGCCCGGCCCCAACGATGCAGCACAGAATATTCGCTGACTGCCACTCTCCCGCTGTCCCTGAGCACAGCCATTTTCTTGCGATCCGAGCGGCTTCTTCCGATGCGTGATTCCAGCACTTCCGAATCCGCATCCGGACAGCCGTGAACAAGCGTCCGGTACGTTTTGCTTATGCCGGATTCTTTGAACGCAGACGCCAGCCCCGTCATCGCATCCTGAGTCTTGGCCACGACCATGGCTCCGGACGTGTCACGGTCCAGACGGTGCACAATCCCGGGACGCCCTTCCCACCCAACGGACAGCGCCTCCGGACAGTGGTTCAGCACGGCGTTCACCAGAGTGCCGTCGGGATGGCCCGGCGCAGGATGCACAACAAGCCCCGCCGGCTTGTTTACGACAAGGAGCCATTCGTCCTCGAAGAGGATATCCAGCGGGATATCCTCTCCCCTGACGCCCTCGGGAGGGCGGACTTCCGGCAGGTCGATCTCGTAAACCTCCCCCGGAATTACCCTGTTGGACAATGCGTCGAATCTCTCACCCGACCGCGTTACCAGTCCGTCCGAGGCCAGACTGCGTATTCTGGACTTCGCCAATCCGAAAGCTCCGGACAGCGCATCGACCGTCCGCGGTCGAGCCTCCCCGGCTCCGTATTCCGGTGCTGTCCACGAAAACTTCATGACTTTGCCGCGTCCACATTCCCGCTTCGCGGAAGCATCGGCACTATGACTCCGCGCCGGGTCAGCGTTTGAAAATACTGCCCGACAAGAGCGCGCGATTCAAAAAATGTCAATTTCTCCCTCTTTGAAAATTCATCGACAATGTCCTCAAACGTCCTTCTGCCGTCCACCATTTCCCATACGCTTCGGCCTATCCGGTCCAGAATGTAGCGTTTACGCGTTCTCGCCTTGAGCACGCGGCGGAGGAAATTCATCACCGCGCCCCTGTAGCGCAGTTCAACTTCGATTTCAAGCTCCCCGGTCTGAGGATTGTCCGAAAGAATCCGCGCGGCGGCGTTGCGCACGGGAACCGCCATGAGCGCGTCCCTGAAGCGTTTCTCCTGCTGTCCTGTACTCAGATGTGAAAACATGACCGGTTATTTCCCGTCTCTGGCGATCTGGACACTTTCAAACCCGGAACCGCGCGCCATTTCCACGATCTTCGACATCAGGCTGACCGGGACGCCGGGTTCTCCGTCCACGATAACGGAAGCTTTCGCGTTCTCCCCATACAGGGAACGGAACAGCGCGGGCAAATCCGCCACCCTGCCGGCCGCTTTCCCGTTCACCGTTACATATCTGGATTTGTCTACGACTATGGAAACCGTGCTGTTTGTCTGCCCCTGCGGCTCCGGTTCGGCAGCAGGCTGCGCGTCCGCGGCTTTCTTCTTACCGTACACGGGCGCAGAAATCGACACTTCCGGCCTCATCGCCGCCACAGTATCCGCGGGAAGTCCGGCGTTCTTCTGCCTCACGCGCGCCTTGTCCCACTCAAGCATGCGTCCCACTTCCTTCATCCTTGCAATTTTTTCCGTGATGTCGGGAATAGACGCCATGCCGGACTCGTAAAGCTCTCTGTAAGCGGCGAGAGCTGCGGCCGTTTTCTCTTTATCAGCGCCTAGAGAAGACGCTGTCTTTTCGTAGGCTTCGCGCGCAGCCGCCACCTCCGGACGCGCCAGAACCTCCCTTCTGGCCGCCATAACGTCTCTCATGAGCCCGCGCATTTCACGCGACAACACCCCGCGCTCGTAATCCGAAAGCAGGTTCTCCCCGCTCAGGCTGTCCGCCGCCGGCACCTTCGCAGGCCTTGCCCCCGGGGCGGGAGCGCACAGCAGCACTGCAAACCCAAGCGCCGTCAAAGTCAAACTGATAGATCTCATTTCCGAATCCTCCAGATCCGCCGTGCGTACGCACAGCGCCGTGCTACTTCAGTACAAAATCCACACTTAACGTCTTGTGCCTCTCGATAAAACCGGACGTCAGCTGCGGAATGCGCCTCACCTGCCGCGCGGCGGCCAGCGCGGAAGAATCCAGCTCCGGAATCCCGGAAGATTCCGTCACCTCCGCTCCCGAAACCGCTCCCCCCGGCCCCAGCCTGATCGTCACCTCCACAGATTTTCCCCCGATGTCGGAAGAAGGACGTATCCACGCAGCGTACATCCTTTCACGAATCAGGGAAAAACACCTCGCATCCTCACCGGGAACGGAGGTCTTATCCGACGGCTTTGCACCGAGATCAAGCAGCTTGCGGATTTCAGCCTCCGTCATATCCGTGCGGGCTCCCTGCTCCTTCTCGGGACGCACCGCCGGATTCGGCCTCAGCGTCACGCGTTTTTTGGAAACTTCAATCTTCCGGCGCTTCGGTTTGGGAGGCGGCCCAGGCTCGGGCTCCGGTTCAAGCTGGCGTTCGGGCTCCGGCTCAGGCTCCGGTTCGGGTTCGGGCTCAGGCTCAGGCTCAGGCTCAGGCTCCGGTTCGGGCTGTCCAAGCGCGGTTATGTCCACAGTGAACTCCTCGGATTCCGTATTTTCCGTCCTGCCTGATGTATGGCAGCCCTCCAGAACGCTGATGACCACGAGCACAGCAAAGATAACCCCGTGGAAGACCAGGGAAAAAATTCTGGCTTTTCGGGCTTGTTCGGAAAACATAGGCTACCGATCCCTCGTGGACAACGACATGCCGTTTATTCCCAGCTGATGCGCTGTCTTGGCAATCTCCACCACAGAACCGTACGACGACTCTACGTCGCCGCGAATTATCAGCTTCAGATCCGGCTCGCCGGATTTGAGCATTCCGAGCCTGACGGACAGCTCTTCAATGGTTACAGGATCGTTTTCCAGGAAAATGCGCCCGGCGGCGTCTACGCTCACAACCGCGCTTTTCATGGAAGCGTCATACGGCTTCGCCTTGCCCTCCGGCAGCTTCACCGGGATTCCGCTCTCTACGAGAGGGAACGTGATTATGAAGGTTATCAAAAGCAGAAACGTAAGATCCATCATAGGCGTGAGATTCATCTCCGCCACAGGCCTTATCCTTTGTCTTCCGCGACGCGGCATCCGATCTCTCCCGCAAACAGCAGCCTACTGACGGCCGTGTATTCTGCCGATATCCGCCAGAAGCTCGTCTGTGAAATTCTCGGCGTCGGACACGATCTCGCGCGCCGCATCGCTCAGCCTGTTGTAAAAGTACCCTGAAGGTATCGCCACGAGCAGCCCCAGCACCGTCGTGAGCAGAGCTCCGGATATACCGGGAGCCACGCTCGAAATCATCGCCGCGCCGCCCCCGTCCGCCATGGTCATGAAGGAGCCCATCACCCCCCAAACCGTGCCGAACAAACCGATTGAGGGCGCCATCGACGCGCACGTGGCTATGGACGTGAGATTCCTCTCCACGCTTGCGATCTGCTCCGAAAGCGCCCGCTCCGCCGTAACCCGCAGCTTCCCGAGATCTCCCGCCCCCAGCTCGACAGCGTCCATCCCCGGCTCCCATTCGTTGACTTCCGCGGAGCTCATCCCGTGCTGCCTGAGCATCACGGAGAGCTCGTCCGTAACGGCCTCGTATATCTCCGAAACCGGGGCGCCCCTGAACTTTCTGAGACCGGAAAGCTTGGCTCCGGAAGGATGCGCATACTTCCGGTACTCCGAAAGCACGGCCCCGTCCCACCGGCGCATCAGGGAAAACACGGAAAACCTTTCATGTATCTTTATAATCGCATACACGGAAAGCGCCACGAGCGACAGAACCACTGCCCTGTTAAACATGTCGGAAGTTCTGAACGCATCGAAAACCATCAGAGCCAACGGCGGAAAATATGTCATCTCTCGCTTGGCCTCCCTTACAAACTCTCTCTGAAGTACTGCTCTATGCAGCGCGCCATCCCAAACGTGGAAGCAATCAGCGCCGCCCGTATCCACATGCCGTTGCGCATCTGCCTCCAGTACATGGCGCGGGGATCATGATCCACCTCGGTGGATATTTCATCGCGCCTTGGAAGCGGGTGCATCAGGATCGCGTCCGGCCTCATCATCCTCATTTCCTCCGGCCCGATCTTGTACGCAGACGTGTCTATCCCTGCGCTTTCCCCTTTTCTCTCGTCCCACTCGTCCTGAATGCGCGTCATGTAAACGGCGTCGACATCCGGCAGATGAGCCCGCATATCGTTCGTTACGACGAACCGTATTCCGTGCGCGCTCAGCATTTCCAGAATATCCGCCCCGATCTGCAACTTGTCGGGCGCAACAAAAATGTGTTCTATGTTCTCATAGTTCATAAGGAGGTTTGACAAAGAACGGACCGTGCGCCCGCGCGCCAGATCACCCACGTACATGATGCTTCTGTCGTGCAGGCCTCCGCGCCTCTCGAAACTGCGCTGCAGCGTGTAAACGTCAAGCAGCGCCTGCGTGGGATGCTGATCCTTGCCGGACCCGGCGTTTATTATCGGCACCGGCCTCGATGATCTTGAGAGCGTCCACGCCATCTTCTCCGCAAGCCCCTTCTCCTGCGTCCGCATTATTATGAGATCGAAATACGAACTGAAAGTGCGGATGGAATCCTCCTGAGACTCTCCCTTGAACTCACTTGACGTCGACCTGTCCCTCACCTCCGCGACTTTGAGCCCCAGAATCTGGCAGGCGGAATAAAAGGACAGGAAAGTGCGTGAACTCGGCTGTGAGAAGTAGAGCATTGCGCGCTTGTGCCCGAGAAGCCCCTGTAGGAAAAGCATTCCGGACTTCGTTTTGGCCACAGTCCGTATCTGCGTGGCAAGCCCGCCAAGCCTGTCAAGAAGCAGCCTGTCGAATTGCTGGGCAAAAAGCGTGTGGAACGGGAAACCGTCCTCACGCGCAAAAAAAGTCACCTTAGACTCCGTCGGCAGTGCCGAAAACGCGTTCCAGTCCAAATCAGACACACTCATATCATTTTTCTCCGTGATCGGCCTGTCGGAGCCCCGGCATCCCCGGGATCATTCGTCGGCCAGCGATGATACAAAAAGCGCCTTTATCGTGTGCATGCGGTTTTCCGCTTCGTCAAACACTTTCGAAAAAGAAGACTCGAATACGTCGTCCGTGACCTCCATGGCCCCCGTATCCCTTGAGGAGTCCGTCTCAGAATCATGAAACGCCGGAAGACAGTGGAGGAAAATCAGGTCACCGCCCAGATTCCCGGTGCGCCCGGCGAGCTCCATGTCGACCCTGTAAGGAGACAAAAGCCGCATTCTCTCGGCCTTTTTTGATTCCTCACCCATCGAAACCCACACGTCTGTGTAGAGCACATTGGCCCCGCGCACCGCCTCCGCAGGATCATGCATCACGGCGACTTCTGCCCCATTGGCGCTGGCCGTCTCAACAGCGTGCGCCACCAGGTCAGGATTCGGACAAAGCTCGGGAGGAGTGCAGGTCACGTAGTTTACGCCTGCCTTAGCACATCCGAGCATGAGGGAGTTCGCGACGTTGTTCCTGCCGTCGCCGACATACACCAGTTTCTTGCCGCGTATATCCCCGAAACACTGCCTCATCGTCATCAGATCCGCAAGTATCTGGGTGGGATGGCAGTCATCCGTAAGGCCATTCCACACGGGCACTCCGGAATAATCTCTGAGCTGCCTCACCGTATCCTGCGAATAACCGCGGAAGAGTATCCCGTCAAACATTCTGCCTAGAACCCTGGCGGTATCCTTGACGGACTCCTTTGCGCCGATGTGAATGTCGTTACGGTTCAGATATTCGACGTTGCCGCCTTCATCCCTGGCCGCGATTGTGGCCGCGCAGCGCGTGCGCGTGGAGCCCTTTTCGAAGATGAGGGCAATATTCTTCCTGCGGAGAAGGTCTCCGCGCACCCCGGCGTCACGCCGTCTCTTAAGCTCTATCGCCAAGTCTATTATCTCAGACATCTCCCTGTCCGTAAAATCATCAATCGACAGAAGAGACCTTCTTTTCAAATCAGAATTCAAAAACATTTAAGCACCGCCTGTCCATATTGAACTTTCCAAGGGTCGAGTTTAGCACGGACCGGCGTCTCTCCGCAAAACATATTTTGGCGCGGCGCGTCCGCCAGATAGACGCACTCGCATTTTCAGTACTTTTTTTTGACTCGTTCCGATGCCTTGCGTCCGTGAATCTGAGAACTATTTTGCATATTGACATATGAATCAATATTCGCAATAATGAATGACGATTCGGAAAACTCCATCCCGGGAGCCCGAGGGCGGCACAGCCGCGGACAGATCAACATACAAGCGGACATGACGTCAGAAACAAAAACAGGCATGACAAGGCGCGAACGTGAAAAGCAGGCGTACCGCGAACGTGAAAGGCAGGCGCATATCGATGAGATACTGACTGCCGCCGAGGCTTCCTTTCTGGAACACGGTTTTCACAACGCCACGATGGAAGACATCGCGCGGCGCGCGGATTTCGCCGTGGGCAGCATATACACCTTTTTCAAGAACAAGGAAGATCTCGTAAACAACGTGCTTTTACGCATCGCTAACCTGCGTCTCAAGGACGTGGAAGAAAATGTCATGCCGGTTATAAACAAGCCATGGGACGCCATACGAGCACTCACATGTGCGTGGTACTCCGAGCACATCAACCATGGTGATTTCATACGGATATCGAGAGCCATGAGAATGTCAGCCGGTCATGGAGGAGGCATCGACGACATAAAGAACAATCCCCCGCCGGAAGATATTCGGAGGGCCGTCGACAAATACCACGAGTATGTAATGCGCGTCTTTGACAACGCAAAACGCCTCCGCGCTGTCAAGGAAATGCCCACACACAACCTTATGCTGGTCTTTGACGGCATCGCACACGCGTATGTTTTCCATAAGCGGGCGTCAGGGAACGTCCCGAACGTTCAGACGGCGGTATCCGATCTGCTTGAGATATACAGAACCATACTGACACCCGGGAAGGAGTGCTGAAGATGTCACACAGCAGCCGTCACTACAACATTTCCGCACTGCTTGCCGTATTAACCTGCGGCTGCATCTCTGCGGATACTTCCGTCACGGATATCCAGACCCGGCAGAGAATAAGGAGCGCAGAGATATTGCGGCAGTATTCAGCCGAACAGGAATACATCCAGATGGAAGGCGAAGAGGAGGAGATGCCGGTCCTGCACGGAGAAATGACGATAGAGGACAGCGTCAGGCTCGCGCTGGAAAACAATGTGGAGCTCCGCAATATGATGCTTGCCAGAACGGAGGCCGAGGGGCTCCTGATTCAGGCGTTTTCAGAAGCGCTTCCCACGGTGCAGCTGAACGCGGAAGCAGGCGCCGAGAACGGGCAGTCCGGCAGCGACGGCACCTACGGCCTCTCTGTCGACGTATCCCAGCCGCTCTGGCGGGGCGGCGCCACAGGCGCCGGAATCAGGTACGCCAGAATGAATCTCGCAAATGCGGATTTTGCCGTAAAGAAACAGATCAACGACGTGATTTTCAACGTGGCTTCGAAATATTACGAAATCATGCTTGAAAAACAGCTCGTCATCGTCTACGAAGAGGCGCTTCAGGTGGCAGAGAGGATGCTCACGACCGCTCAGAGCCGCCGGGCGCACGGCACCGTGTCAGACTACGAGGTGCTCCGTGCCAAAGTCGAGGTCGCCAACGGAACCGCAGATCTCATCAACGAACGGAACAACCTGCAGAAAGCCCAGATCGACATCTTCCATCTTATGGGCGTATCCCAGAACAGCTCTGTACAGTTCTCTTCTCCTCTTGAATACAAGCCATACACCGGAGACGTAGGCGACGCCGAAAACACAGCGCTCATGCGCAGGCCGGACCTCGCCGCCGCATATGCCTCGCTGGCAATGGCAGAAGAACAGCTCAACATCGTACGGGCGAAGTACAGCCCCACCGCGGACGCGTTCGCCACCGGATCATACGATGACGACGGCAGCGGATGGGACGACAACTGGACCGCCGGACTGAGAGCCGGGTTTACCCTGTACGACGGATCGAAGAGACGCGGAGAGTACATCGCCGCAAAGGCGTCTCTCGCCCGGGCAAACGAAACTCTCAAACAGAAAGAACAGGACGTCCGGGCGGAAACCGTGAACGCCGTGCTCCAGCTGAAATACGCCGAGGAACTCTTTGATTCCCAGAAGAAAAACACCGAGCTCTCATCTGAAGCGCTCAGGATACTGGAGTCCGGTTCAAAACACGGCAAAAATACGCAGATCGAAGTACTCGACGCACGCGCCGCGCTCACCAAAGCCATCGGAAGCTACCACGAGTCCATTTACACTTACGCCGCGGCCAAGCTCAATCTGCTCAATGTGATGGGCATTCTTGAAGGTCCAGACTCAATTGAACAATAACATTTGTACGGAGTTTCGAAATGAACCGAAAAACTGCATTTATTCTCCCCTTTTTCATGGCTGCCGCATGCGCGTCGCTCGCTGACAGCGCAAAGGAGGAACGGGTCTACGCAGTCCGTGTGGGCAGGCCCGAGATCCGCACCATAGCGCAAACCCTCGCCAAAACCGGCTCGATAACATCGCCCTCTATCGTTGAGATTTCCCCGAAAATCTCCGGCAGGATCGTGAGCACAACAAGTGAGAGCGGAACCGACATATCCGAGGGCTCTTACGTAAAGAAAGGACAGCTCATCGCGTCCATAGACGCTCGGGAATACACGGCGCTTCGGGACGCCGCACGCGCCGCACGCGACTACGCGAAAGCCCAGCTTGTCGACAGGGAACGAGAATACAACCGCACAATGGCGCTTCTCAGCGACGATACGGCCACGGAACAGGAAGCCGATCTCGCAAAAACCGACTTTGACTGCGCCACCGCCGACCTGATGAAGGCCGAGGCAGACCTCGCCGCAGCAGAAGTCAATCTCTCCGAAACAACCATAGTCGCGCCGATGGACGGCGTCGTCTCGGCCAAAAACCTCTACACCGGCGCAATGGTGTCTCAGTCCTCCGTGATATACACCATCACGCAAATGGATCCCCTTAAAATCAAGCTCGACGTACCGACGATGGTATACCCGCAGATTGTACCGGGTCAGACCGGCGTCCGCGTGTATGTCGATGCGTACCCCGACGAGCCGGTAGACCTCAAAATCACAAAGAAATACCCGACGGCAAACACCATAACAAGAACGGTTACGGTGGAAGCCGATCTGGACAACTCCTCCGGCAAATACACCCCGGGAATGTACGTGCGCGGAGAAATCGGCCTTAACGAACGCCCCGGAATCCTCGTGGTGCCGTTCGACTGCGTCCTGCGCAACGTGGACAAGTACTACGTGTACAAAGTCTCTGACGGCATAGCACACGCAACGGAAGTTACCGTGGGCGTGAGATACGATGACGTGATAGAAATTGTGACGGGCGTCGAGCTGGACGACGTCCTCGTCTCCGACGGCATACACCGCCTCACGGACGGCGTAAAGGTACGCGTCGAAGGCGCGCCGGCGGGCAGTAACGGCGAAGAATCAGACGCCGGCGCATAATTTGCCGTTCCCGCCTCTTTTCGGCTTTTAAATTCGGAAAACTAACAAGGAAGACTGACCGAATATGAAGATTTCTGAAACGGGAGTAAAAAAACCGGTCATGACCATAATGGTCTTTCTGGCGATCCTTATCCTTGGCGGCGTATCGTATTTCAAACTGGCGATAGATATGATGCCTGAAATCGAAAGCCCGTCAATATCTGTGTTCACACAATGGGACGGCGCCAGCACCGAAGACGTCGAAACCCGCATAACCCGCGTAATCGAAAGCGCTCTCGGCAGCGTCACGGACCTCGACGAAATAACAAGCACCACGAGAGAAGGCTCCTCCCGCGTCACGTGCAAATTCAAATGGGGTACAGAACTCGGCGAGGCTGCCAATGACATGCGCGACCTGCTCGAGCGGGCCAAAAGAAACCTCCCCGATGACGCCGAAGACCCTATCATGTTCAAGTTCAACACATCGAACATGCCGATTATGAACTTCAGCGTCACCTGCCGCGAAAATCGCGAAAAGATGGAGACGACCGTGGAGGACTACATTGTCGACGTACTCAAAAGGGTGCCCGGAGTGGGCACCGCAGAGGCGTTCGGCGGCCTTACCAGACAGATCAACGTGCATCTTGACCCGGACAAGCTCTCGGCATACGGCATTTCGGTCATCGAAGTGGCTGAAGCCATAGACAACGACAACCAGACGGAGCCGGCAGGCAACATAAAAATAGGCTCCATAGACTACACAATCCGCGTCCCCGGCGAATTTACCGACCCGAATCAGGTCGGCGACGTGATTGTAAAGAGAAACGGCGATACCGTCGTCAGACTTCGCGACGTGGCCCGCGTGGAAGACGGTTTCGAAGAAGAGGACTCCGTCGTGGAGCGCAACGGACGCCGCGGAATGATGGTGAGCGTGCAGAAACGCTCCGGCGAAAACACCGTGGCAGTATGCAGAAGGATCCTCGACAAAATCGAAGACATCAAAAAGACGCTCCCGGCGGACTACGATATAAGCGTAGTGTCCGACAGCAGCGACTCTATAATCAAGTCCATCGCTTCCGTCGGCGAAACCGTGATATACGGCGGCATTTTTGTGATCCTTACCACGCTGTTCTTCCTCCGCAGCGTCCGGGCTTCGCTTGTGATTACGCTGACCATACCGTTCTCGCTGATCATCGCCTTTGTTTTCATGTTCCTCATGGGGTGGACTATCAATATCATGAGCATGTCCGCCCTTGCCGTGGCCATAGGCATGGTCGTGGACAATGCGGTCGTTGTGCTGGAGAACATATTCTCGCACATAGCGCGCGGCACGCGCAGGCGCGAAGCGTCCATGTTCGGCGCGGATGAAGTCGGCACCGCCGTGATCGCTTCGACGCTCACCACAATCGTCGTATTCCTGCCGCTTATTTTCGTGGAGGGAGTCTCCGGCATCATGATGAAGCAGCTCGGAGGACTCATCACAGCCACGCTTTGCGCATCGGTCATGTGTTCCCTTCTGCTTACGCCCATGCTCGCGTCGAAACTCATCACAAAAGAATCCGTTTCGACGGGCTCCCGCGGGTTCAAAGGCTGGAGCGAGTCGTTTTTCGTGTCGGTAGAAAACCTTTACGGCCGCATACTCGGCAAATCACTCAATAAAAGATGGACTGTTGTCGCCATCTGCGCCGCGGTTTTCGGACTGACAATTTATTCCGCGACGTTCCTCGGAAGCGAATTCATGGGGACGGAAGACACCGGGCAGCTGAACATAACGTTCGAGCTTCCGCTCGGAACGAGGTACGAGAAGACGACGGAGGTCGCCCGCCGGGTCGCGGATGTAATAAACGACGTCTGCGGCAAGGATAAAATAACCATTATGACGACAACGACCGGAGGCTCGTCCGGAGGGTTCGGAGGAAACAGGGCTTCGCATATCGGAAGCATCAGAATAAAACTCGTAGACTCCAAATTCAGGGATCATACCGCCGACGAATACGGCGCAGAGATAACAAAGCGCATTTCGCAATGGCCGGAAATAACGAAAGCGTACTCGAGCTCCGACAACTTTATGAACCGGGTGCTGAGAAGCGGCGGGTCCAACCTCACGGTCGACATCTACGGATACGACCTCGACGTGACAATGGGAATCGCCCAGCAGATCAAAGCTATCGCGCAAAGCGTCAGCGGAACGCGCGACGTCAGAATTTCACAAGATCTCGGACTTCCGGAACTGTCCATAGAGGTAGATCGCGAGAAGGCGTCCGCGCTCGGCATTTCCATGTATGACCTCACCACCATAATAAGCACCCTTTTCCAGGGGAACGATTGCTCGGAATACCGTGAAGGAGAAGACGAATATGACATAACGCTCCGCCTGGAAAGAATAAACCGCGACAAAATCGAAGATATCCGCAGATCCGAAATACCGCTTCCCTCGGGAGACCGGATCCGTCTCGACACCATCGCAGACGTGGTTGAATCCACGGGGCCTGTCACAATTTCCAGAAAGAATCAGCAGCGCATCGTCACGGTTGAATTCGATTCCATCGGACGCCCTCAGGGCGACATAATGAGCGAAATTGACAAACGCATACAGAACGAGGTAATCCTTCCCTCCGGAATAACCGTGCAGTACGGCGGAATGATCGAGGAGCAGGAGGAGTCCGAGAGGACGATGACGATGCTTATCATCCTCGGCGTGGTGCTCGTATACATGGTGATGGCCGGCCAGTTCGAGTCGTTCATCCATCCCCTGCTCATCATGTTCTCCGTGCCGTTCGCGTTCAGCGGCGTGGTCACCGGACTCCACATCACGAACACGCCGCTTAGCATGACGGCGTACATCGGCATAATCCTTCTCGTCGGCGTCGTCGTAAACAACGCAATCGTGCTGGTGGACTATATCAACCTCCTGAGGCTGCGCGGCATTCCGCTGTTCAAAGCCATTGTGGACAGCGGCAGGCAGCGCCTGCGCCCGGTGCTCATCACGACAAGCACCACGCTTCTCGGCATGCTTCCGATGGCCATGTCCACCGGAGACGGCTCCGCGACATGGCGTCCGCTCGGCATAGTGGTCGTCGGCGGCCTCACGGTTTCCACTGTCGTGTCAATGATCATAGTGCCCGTTCTGTACTACATAACGGAGTCTTACAAAGAACGCCGCCTTGCCCGGAAAAAGACAAATGAAACAGCTCGTAATAATCAACAATGTGTCGCTCAATGACGAAGTATCTGCGCTTCTGACAAATCTGGGAATAGCAGAATTCACGCGTTTTACACGCTGTACAGGCACCGGAAATATTACCGGAGCGAGACATGACGACCACATCTGGCCCGGATACAACGTCATGACCGTGTGCGTGGTCGACGACGGGCTTGCCTCAAAGGCTATGAAGGCGCTTCAGGAGTTCCGCAATACAGAACAGGCGGCCACTACAGGTATATATGCCTACACTATTCCCGTGGACAGCGCCCTCGCGCCCCCTGAGTCCCTGTCCCTGAAAAACTGAGCGCCTCACGCCGGCATGAGCAATGCAGCGCAGATAATCGCGGCAGCCGCCGCCGGTGCGGCAGCATGCTTAGCCGTATACGCGTTCCTCCGCGCGTTCCGGGGATCCGGACACAGCAGCGCGGCTGAGAAAATCGCGGACATGGAGCTCCGGATGCTGGAGGCCCAGCGCATAAACTTCGAGGCGCTCAGGCGCGAATTGTCCGACAGACTCGGCATCTCCGATGAACGGCTGTCCGCAAATTTCGACAAATTCTCCGCCTCTGTGGAAAAATCCATGGGCGCAGGCCTGTCCGAACGGTTCGACAAATCTTTCAGCGTCGTTGCGGCCATGCTCTCAGACCTGAACCGTGGTCTCGGCGAAATGAAGCGCCTCTCCACCGGGGTCGAAGGACTGGAACGGATACTCGGCAGCACGAAAACACGCGGCACCTGGGGTGAAGTGCAGCTTCGGCGCATACTCGACGACATACTGGCCCCCGGACAGTTCACAACAGACTACTCGCCCCCGGGCTCCGCTGAAAAGGTGGAATTCGCCGTGAAGGTTCCCTCCGACACAAACTCCGGAGGCTACGCATGGCTCCCTCTCGACTCCAAGTTCCCGAGGGAGCCGTACGAACGGCTGATAAACGCCAACGCCTGCGGAGACGTCAAATCCGCGGCACTTGCCAGAAAAGACTTGAGAACCGCCGTCCTGCAGATGTGCAGGGACGTGTCTCAGAAGTACATACGCCCGCCGGAAACAACCGATTTCGCCGTGATTTTCCTGCCCACAGAAGGCCTGTACGCCGAGGTGACGGAAATGCGCGGGCTCGGCGATGAATTCCAGTCGCGCCGCAAAATTATGTTCGCGGGCCCGTCCGTTCTGGCCGCCATGCTGAACAGCATAAGCCTCGGCCTGCGCTCCATCGCAATACGCAGGCATGCGGACGAAACCATTAAAACCCTGTCCGGCGTGAAAAACGAGATCGACCGCTACGCAGAGGATCTCGCAAAACTGTCAAAAAATCTCAATTACGCTTCACAAGCCGCCCACGACGCTTTGAAACACTCGAATTCCGTATCCGCCATGCTCGAACAAATCGGCAGCGGCTCTCTCGAGAACAAATAGCGTGCGCCGCGCAAACCGCATCCGCGCTGTTTTTCCTGCTTTTTACAGGGATCCGGCATGCCGGATACGTTTTGAAATCGTCGAAATTGCGCCATACACGGCGCCTCCAGCTTCAGGACTTATTAACACGCGCAAGCCGTATGCCGGCGGCAATTTTCTGTTTCCGCTCATTTTTCCTGAGACGAACTGTTGCACGACCGGCACCATAGCACACGAAACCGCAAAACCGGGTTTATTTGCATGGGTTTGCGGGAAACTCGGCCAATTCATAAAATTCACCGCCGCATGAGACGGCAAAGCCCCGCCTGCACTGCACCCGGAAGATATTCCGCTTTACCGCATATTGGACTTGACGCGGCCGCTGTTATCCGGGATAGGCCGCCCCAGGAATCGGAGCACCGACTTGAGATCCTCCCACGCTTCCTTTTTCGCAAGCGGCGCTCTCAGCAAATATGAAGGATGAAACGTAGGCAGCATCGGTATGCCCCGGAATTCCGTCCACACTCCGCGTTCCCTCGTTATCGACACCGATTCGCGCCCCGTAAGTCCTTTAAGCGCAGTGGCGCCCAGAGCGACTATGCACTTCGGACGCACCGCGGATATCTGTTCAAAAAGCCACGGCATGCACAGAACCATTTCACCGGAATCAGGAACCCTGTTGTTCGGAGGACGGCATTTGACAATGTTCGCGATGAAAACGTCTTCACGCGAGTATCCCATGGCCGAGATCATCTTCGTGAGCAGCTGCCCGGCCCTCCCGACGAAGGGCCGTCCCGAAGTGTCTTCATCCGCACCGGGCCCCTCCCCGATGAACATCACATCGGGATTTTCCGCGTTTCCTTCCCCCGGGACAGTGTTTGTTCTGGACACGGCCAGCCCGCACTTCCTGCATTCCTTTATCTCTTCCGCGATTCTGCGCAGCTTGAGCGCCCCGCCTTCAGCACCGTGCATCCGCCCGCCTTCGAACGGTCCGGCACAATTTTCCGTGAAAGCCATTTTTGAATCTCCGATCCCGGCCACCACACCGGACACGGAAATTCTAGCAAACCGGACGGCAAAGCGCAACGCGCATAGTTTGCGTATGGATCGTCGTACAACGTATGGATCGTCGTACAAATTGTACGGGCGCGACGCACGCGTTTAGATACGCGGCTTTGCCCCGCGAAGTCAACCTGCGTTGTGCGCGTGCCGCGCAATACACACGCGCACAGCCAATCTCCGCCCGCGTCGTCCACCTGCGGCCATTACCCAAACGGACTCAACTGCACCTCCATATTTTTCAATTTGCTTCTCCTATAAATTTTCTCTTGCGCCGCCGCGAACTCTTTTGCTACTACATCCCACGTCGGGTCAACAACGTAGCTCGGGAAGGCGGGTAGAAAACGTGAGTCACCGTTGGGATGAACCTTCCAACCATCTCGCTCCCGGCCGCCTAGGCGGCCGCGCGCGTCTTGGGCGATCCTCGTGGGCGTAAGCGCTCGGAGTTTTCTCCGGGCGCTTTTTTTCTCTTCACGTGAGTCCTGTATGCGGTGTGCGCGCAGAATTCGGAATCGTCCCCATGGGTTTTCGGATTCGCGACCACATGGCACCCGCGACCGAAAACCGCTCCGTCATACACAATGCTCCCCGGCGGCGCGTTCCTGTGCTCGTTCGGTTCTGCGCAGGTGCGTGCCGTAAGCGCCATAAAGCGGATAAGGTTTTTCTTGCGGGCGGATATTTCAGTCCGGCCGACCGTGCGCTTCTTCTCATAAATGTGCGCAAGCAGCTTTTCCCCGACGGCGCATGCATGACCACTTGCGCTTCGCCGGGATATCGCGTATCATTTCCGGCAGACGGGGAGGCGAAGGGGGTGGAAGCGAAGGAAATCGCGCCGTGCGGCGTCAACTGCGCCGTCTGCGGCCGCTACCGGCGGAAACGGAACGTCTGCGACGGCTGCCGGGAACGCGCGGCGCGCAAGAGCTTCCTGTGCAGCATGAAGAACTGCCGGAACGAGGCGCGCGCTAACGCGTCCACCTGCGCGGGCTGCGGGAAGCTCCCCTGCCGCCGGGTACGCGACTTCAACAAACGGTACCTGCGCATCACGGCAGGGTATGTGAGCGTCGTCGAGAACCTGCGCCGAATCGAGGCGGACGGGATGGACGCGTTCCTCCGCGCGGAGGAGGAAAAATGGACGTGCCGCGTCTGCGGCGCGCGCCTGTTGATGCACTCGTACCGATGCCCCGCGTGCGGCGCACCGTACCGGAAACCGAACGAGAAGGAGTGCAAGAAGGAGCAGGAAGAATAAGAGAAACTCCGTGCGGCTTGAATCCGAATGGAGTTTTCTCCATGCGGAAGCTTTCTTACTCGCCAAACATACGGATGCAGCAATCCTGCGGCATGTCCTCGCTGGAATTCATCGAGAGGCAGTCTCATGGGGAAACACACCCATGTGGGAATACGCCGCCCGGTGACGTAAAGCTCATTACGCGCGGCTCGCACGGCGTGCGTGTCCGGCATCCGGACTCCGTCATCCGGAGCTGATCGCGCGACGCGCACGGCCTACACAGAACGCATGACCGTACGAAAGAAAAGCCGCGACTCCCAAGGACGGAAAATACTTTCCCGGAACGACAGGACGCGAAACTCCGCTTGCCTGCACGGCGCGCGGCCTGTTATACTCCACACAGCGCCCCCGTGAACCGCGAAGTACGGAAGGTTCGGAGGCCCCGGGGTATGATGAACATTGTCCACAAATGCAGAGCTTTTTTTCTTTTGCCCGCGATAACGGCTGCCGCCGGGTGCATCACAGTGGTTCCGCACGAAGAAACCGAGCGATGTCCAATCCCCGGGACTCCGTCCATATTGTCAGTCTGGTCCTCGGAAGAATTCCCTGCAGGGATGAGCGGCATAACTCCGTTCCGCACCGGCGGCGAATCCGGCGCCGCCGGTTCATATCTTGCGGTATCGGACCGCGGCGGAGTGATACGCGAAGTGTTGGTCTCTGTCTCCGGGGACGCCAGTGCGCCGCTGGTGACGTACTCTTTCGGCAGAACCTTCAGGATAAAGGAGAGAGACAACGAGGGCATCGCGTACGCTGCGGGCACGCTCTACGTGCAGGACGAATCTTCCGCGGAAATCGGAATGTGGAGTTTCTCTTCCGCTGGCCCGGCCTCCGTGGAGCCGTTCGCAACAGTCAAACCTGAACTGCCGGGCCGGATTGCGTGGAACTCCGGAATGGAAGGACTGGCCGTATCGCCGGACGGACTCACCTTGTGGGGAGCCTTCGAAGCTCCCATATCCTGCGATCCGCCGGACTGCCTGAGAATAATAAAATTCTCCCGCCCGTCGCTGTCGCATGCCTGGTCGCAAACGGGTCAGTATTTTATCAAAGCGGACAGTCTGCACGGCAAAGAATACGAAAAACTGCCAGTCAACGGGATCAGCGCCATTTGCATACTGCCCGGCGGGGAACTTGTCGCCGTGGAACGCGCCACGCTCAGACGCCTCTTTCTGCCCGCCGTGAGGGTACGCATCTACAAGCTTCTGCCGGAGTACGGCTCCCCCATTGCCAATTCCCCCATAGATCTGGGGAAGCACAGGCCGGTGAACAAGGAACTTATCTGCGAGATACCGGGAATGCTCAACTTTGAAGGCATCTGCCCGGGCCCTGTACTCCCCGACGGGCGGCAGACACTTTTGCTGATCGCGGACGCGGCGGGTCCGCTCCCGGGAGGGATCATGTGTCTGGCGCTTCCGGATGCCGTCGGAAGCTCCGCCGCGCACATGAGTCAGTCCGGCGTCGGGGAGACGAATCCATGACGGCGGCGCAGGGAGGATGCGTGACGCGCTTTCCCGCCCGCTTCGCTCCCGCCGCCGGAGACGGAATGCGCCCGCATCGCTCCCGGAGCGCACATGCCGTCCTGAGCCGCCCGTTCAATACGCGCGGCGCTCCCGCAGCGCCCGGCAGAAATGCGCGCCGGCCAGGTGCATGCCGGGCCCATGAGAAACGGCGCACAACTGGTCCCGCGCCACTGATTGCTTGAAATACTGGGTGTTTTGTGATAGAAATTTGACTCTTCCCGGCAAGGAAAATTTCTGCGAAGGAGTAAATACAGATGGCAACCGCAATAGTAGGCGCGAATTGGGGAGATGAGGGGAAAGGCAAGATGACCGACCTCCTGGCGGGCGAGTCCGACATAATCGTCCGTTTTCAGGGCGGCAGCAATGCCGGACACACCATAATAAACGACAAGGGGCGCTTTGCTCTCCACCTGCTCCCGTCCGGAGTTTTCTATCCCGACACTGTCAACGTGATCGGGCCGGGCGTGGCGCTCAATATAGGGGCGCTCAAAAAGGAGCTTGACAGCATAAACGCCGCCGGAGTCTTCCCGAAAGTGCTGGTCTCGGATCGCGCTCAGGTGCTCCTGAAAATACATCAGGAACTCGATGCCCTCGAGGAGCAGAGACTCGGAAAGGCGGGGTTCGGCTCCACCCGCTCCGGAATCGCGCCGTTCTACGCCGACAAATTTTCGAAGATTGGGTTTCAGGTCTGCGAGCTGTTTCATCCGAAAAGTCTTACCGGCAGGATCAAGCTATTCTGCGACCGCAAAAACCCCCTTCTCTCCGGTATTTACGGACGCCCGGAGCTCAAACCGGAAGAGATTCGTGAAGAATTGGCGGAACTTGCAGAAATCGTTCGCCCGTACGCGTGCGACACCTCCGAATTCCTCGACGAGGCCATAAGAAACGGCAAAAGGATACTTCTCGAAGGGCAGCTCGGATCGTTGAAAGACCCCGATCACGGCATCTACCCCATGGTCACCTCTTCATCCCCTCTCGCCGGATACGCATCTGTCGGAGCAGGGATACCGCCATACGAGATCAAGGACATAATAACGGTCGTGAAAGCGTACTCCAGCGCGGTCGGCGCAGGCCCGTTCGTTTCCGAGATTTTCGGAGACGAGGCGGAGGCGTTGCGTACGCACGGAGGGGACCGCGGCGAGTATGGAGCCACGACCGGCAGGCCGAGGCGCGTCGGATGGTTCGACGTGCCTGCCACGAGATACGGATGCCGCATGCAGGGCGCCACGGAAATCGCGCTGACCCTCGTTGATGCGCTCGGCTACCTCGACGAAATCCCGGTATGCGTCGCGTACGAGATAGACGGACGCCGGACGGAATCCTTCCCCGCACCGCCGCTTCTCGAGTACGCCAAACCCGTCGTAGAGAAACTCCCGGGATGGAAATGCAGCATACGCGGAGCCAGAGACTGGGACGCGCTCCCGCAGGCCGTGCGCGATTACGTCCTTTTCATCGAAAAGGCCATAGGCCGTCCGATAACATTTTTCTCGACAGGCCCGGACCGCGGTGACATCATACGGCTCGGGAAGCGCCGTTGAAAACGAACGCCGGACGGCCCCAAAAAAAACAGACAGCTTTCAGCAAAACGGATAGAAAATGACTGACAGATATTCCAGCGCGGCCATGAAGGAGTTGTGGTCCGACAAGCACAAGTTTGAGGTGTGGCTTCAGGTCGAACTCGCCGCCGCCGAAGCATGGGAACAGCTCGGATCGATACCGCAGGGCGCGTCCTCCAGAATGCGCGCCAACGCTTCGTTCACCGTTGAACGCATAAGTGAAATCGAAGCGTCCACACACCACGACGTGGTGGCCTTTACGCGGTGCGTAGCGGAAAGCCTCGGAGACGACTCCAAATGGCTCCATTACGGACTCACTTCAACCGACGTCGTGGACACCGCCATGGCCGTGAACGTCCGCGAGGCGTGCGGCATGCTGGTGAACGGAGTCGACAGGTTAATAGAAACTCTGGCCGGTCAGGCTGTGAAATACCGGGACACCCCGGTGATGGGGCGCACGCACGGAGTTCATGCGGAACCCACAACTTTCGGCATGAAATTCCTGCTCTGGCACGAGGACATGAAACGCTGCCGCAAACGCCTCGCCGATGCCGCGGAAACCATGCGGGTCGGGAAACTCTCCGGAGCGGTCGGGAACTACGGCAACATCGATCCGTTTGTGGAGAAATACGTATGCGGCAAGCTCGGCATAAAACCTGCGCCCGTGTCCACTCAGGTTCTGCAGCGCGACCGCCACGCCGAACTTATGTGCGCAATTGCCATAACCGGAGCCTGCATAGAAAAAATCGCCACCGAAGTACGCCATTGCCAGCGCACTGAACTGCGCGAGGCGGAAGAGCCGTTCGGTAAGGGACAGAAGGGCTCCTCCACAATGCCGCACAAACGGAACCCTGTCAAAAGCGAAAATCTTTGCGGGCTCGCGCGCGTCCTGCGCGGCTACGCGGTGACTGCGCTCGAAGACGTGGCGCTGTGGCATGAACGCGACATCTCGCACTCATCCGCCGAGCGCATCATCATCGCCGACGGTACGACGCTCCTCGACTATATGCTCGAGCGCATCAACTTCATTGTCGCAGGACTCCTAGTTTATCCGCAAAACATGCTCAGGTCCATGTCAATGAGCCACGGGCTCGTGTATTCGCAGCGCGTCATGCTCGCGCTTGTATCCGCGGGTATGCTCCGTGAAAAAGCATACGACCTAGTTCAGCGGCTCGCCATGCGGTCGTGGGAGAACAATTCGGACTACGTGCAAATGCTGATCGACGACCCGGACGTCTCACGGCTTCTTACACCGGAGGCGATCCGCGCAATCTGCCGCCCCGAAAACAGTTTTACGCACATACACGAAATTTTCGACCGTGTGCTCGGCGGAGACTGAACCTGAGACTCAGCAAAAATCCATAACAAGAGACGCAGGCGGGACAACGCATATGGCAGTACCGATAAAAATTGAAAACATCGTAAAAAGCTTCGGCACGGTTAAAGCGCTTTCGGGAGTATCGGCTGACATCTGCCCGGGAGAGCTTTTCTTCCTGCTGGGGCCGAGCGGATGCGGCAAAACCACCCTGCTCCGCCATATAGCAGGATTCTACACCCCTGACTCGGGCGCCATATATATAGACGGACAGGACGTTACCGCCGTGCCGCCGCACAAGCGCGACACGGGCATGGTGTTCCAGAGCTACGCCCTCTGGCCGCACATGACCATCGCGGAAAATGTGGCCTTCGGGCTGAAGATGAGAAACGTCCCGAAAGATGAGATCAGAAGAAGGGTGAATGAAGCGCTCTGCACCGTGAAAATGGAAGATAAGGCGGATCGCAAACCAAATCAGCTGTCCGGCGGGCAGCAGCAGCGCGTCGCCCTGGCCAGAGCCCTTGTCGTAAAACCCAGATGCCTTCTTCTGGACGAGCCGCTCTCAAACCTCGACGCTAAGCTCAGGCTCGAAATGAGAATGGAAATACGGCGCATCTGCAAAGACGCAGGGCTTACGGCCGTATACGTCACGCACGACCAGAAAGAGGCGCTCTCCATCGCAGACAGGCTAGCAATCATGCGCAGCGGCGTGATAGAGCAGACCGGGACACCGCTCGAGGTGTTCAGACATCCCGTAAATTCGTTTGCTGCGTCTTTCATCGGCGAGACAAATTTCCTCGCGCCGTCTTTCTTCGGACAGGCCTACACTCCCCCGAACGGCACAAAAATGCTTTCCGTCAGACCCGAAACCATACGGATGTTCCGCGTCGGCGCGGACGACATAGAAATCCGCGGAGTGCTGCACGGCACAGTGTATCTGGGAGAAACCGCTCAGCATATGTTCGACGCAGCAGGGGCTGACGGCGCCGCGGCGTCGCTGAAGATAATGCAGCTTAACCCGGAAATTCTGGCGCGGGATGAAAGCAGGCCGGCGGCGGCCTACATATCTCCGTCGGATATCGTAGCCCTGCACGAATAAATTCCGGCGGCAGCCGGAGCGCAAAATCGGTTGTACTATGCTTAAGAAAACGCTGATCATACTTTCCGCCGCGATCGTGCTTGCCCTGCCTTTCGTCTTCGAAAAGAAAAAAGATCTCGGAGAATGGAATGAGGGGGATCCGGTTCTGGTCGTAATCTCACCGCATATCGCCGTGATAAGAGATGAGTTTGCGGCCGGGTTTTCCGATTGGCATTTCCGCAAATTCGGCAGTCCTGTGCGCATAGACTGGCGCTCCATAGGCGGCACAACCGAAATAATGCGCTACATGACAGGAGAATACGTCTCTGCGTTCAAGGCTTACAGAGCCCGCTGCGGACTCCCGAACCGGCGCGCCGAAGCCGCCGTATCCGGACGCCGCCCTCAGGATCCCGATTCCGCTGAACTGTGGGACGATTTCAGAAAGCACGACGACCCCGACGACTATGGGATCATGATCGACGTCTTCTTCGGAGGCGGCACATACGACCATTCTTCCGCCGCGAGGCAGGGACTGACAGTGCCGCCATGGCAGCCTGACAATGTGCCGGAAAACATCCTGACAGACTCGCAAACCGGCGCGGTGCTCATTCCCGAGAGCCTCGGAGGCGAAATATGGCGAACCCCGTACTTCTACAGCGCGGTGCTCTCCGGTTTCGGCATATGCTCCAACCCTGACCGCCTTCGCGATATCGGAGCCAGTCACCAGCCAGTCGCCTGGGAGGATTTGACCGACCCTGTGTATTTCAGCCAGATAGGAGTCACAGACCCGACCAAATCCGGCTCCATCGCAAAAGCTTTTGAAATGATAATACACTCGCAGTGCCGCAAGCATGTTCTCGCGGAGGGATGGACGCCGGAGCAGATAGAAGAATTTGAAAAAGCTGTCGGCGCCGCAGGCCTCCCCGCAGGAGTAATGCCGGACGGAGTCCCCGCGAAATACCAGAAAGATGTTGAACAGGGATGGCTTGACGGACTGCGCCTCATACGCCTTATCGGGGCAAACGTGCGGTATTTCACGGACTCGGCCGGCAAGGTACCCATCGACGTGGCCGCCGGAGACGCCGCCGCCGGCATATCGATAGACTTTTACAGCCGGGTTCAGGCGGAGGTCACGTACGATTCGGTGAATAACAGGACAAGGCTTCTGTACGCCACGCCGTCAGGGGGATCGAGCATCAGCGGCGATCCGATAAGCCTGCTTCGTGGCTCACGCAACGTGGAACTTGCACGCCGGTTCATAGAGTACGTCCTGTCCGAAGACGGACAGAAACTCTGGAATTACCGTCCGGGAACGCCTGGAGGCCCCGTCAAATCCGCGCTTCGCCGCCTGCCGGTCAGGCGAGATTTCTATCCATCTCGCAGCAACGCGGTTTTCAACGCCCGGGCAAACGCTCATGCACAATACACTTCGGACCAGCTTACAGATCCCGCTGTGGACGCTTACGAGCTGGCGTCGAAATTCGTATACCATCCAAGATGGACGGGTTCGCACTTTTCTTTCTTCCGCAATTTCATACGCGCAATGTGTATGGACTCGGGCACTGAACTGCGTGCCGCGTGGAAGGCCATAATCGACGCCGGAGGCCCGGAGGCCTGCCCGCAGGCCATGGAACTCCTGTGCAGAATGCCGGAGGCGCCGTATCCGGTCACATGGGCGGAGACTCTCGCCCCTGAAAACCGCAATTACGATACCATGGAATGCATGCGCCAATGGACCGTTTTTTTCCGCGAGACATATAAAGCCGCGGAGAAAGCTGCCATAGAGCGCCGCTGATTGCGCCTCTGCGACGTGCGCTTGCACGCGTTTCCGGCGACGTGCCGTGCCGCTCCCGGATCCGATTGTTACGCCCGCAAGTCGGGAAATGCACCCGCGGTTCGGCCACACATGCTGGGAAAAGAACCGACGCGCAGCGCATTTTCGGATAGCTGCACACAAACGATGTCATGCCCACAATGAAACTGTCACTTTCTAGCGATTTTTCACTCATCGGACTCTCCCGATTTGTCCTTCCGTCCGTCGTCACAATGGTTTTTACCTCGATTTACTCAATCGTGGACGGATACTTTGTCTCCGTATGGGTCGGCAAAACAGAATTTGCATCCATCAATCTGATATTCCCCGTTTTATGGATACTTGGCGCGATAGGTGTAATGTTCGGAACGGGCGGAAATGCGCTTGTCGCCGTATGCCTTGGCGAAGGCCGGCGCGAGCAGGCGAACCGCCTGTTCTCCACATTCCTGCTGGCGCTTACCGCCGGAGGGCTGCTGATCTCGGCCGCGGCATACGCCGCGCTCCCGCATCTGATCCGCTGGCTCGGAGCGGAGGGTGACGTTTTCGAAGACTGCCTCCTCTACGGACGGATCCTTGCGTCTGCTACGGTGCTCTGGACCATACAGTACTTTTTCCAGTTTTTTATGGTCACTGCGGAACGAGCAAGAATGAACACATGGATCACGATTGCGGCCGGAGTCACAAACGGAATTCTCGATGCTATGTTCATTCTGGTATTCGGCTGGGGCCTCGCCGGAGCGGCATGGGCGACGGTTGCCGGACAGGCGGTAGGAGCAATCATTCCCCTCGTCTATTTTCTTTGCCCCAACGGGAGCCTGCTCAGGCTCAGACGCCCGATATGGAGCCTTGACGCGTTGACACGCGGCTGCATGAACGGGCTGTCAGAACTGGTCGTAAACATCACCATACCAATAGTTTCCGTCATGTTCAACACACAGCTACTGCTCCACGCCGGGGTAGACGGCGTGGCGGCGTGGGCCGTGGTGCAATATATCTGCTCAATTTTCGTGTGCGCGTTTATCGGCATCGCGGCAGGCGCCGCCCCTGTCGTGGGATACCGGTACGGCGCAGGGAACCTGAGCGGAGTTCGCGAGATACACCGCAAGGTGATTTTTCTGCTGACGGCCTGCGGCTTTGCTCTGTGCGCATTCTGCCTGATCTTCAACGAACCCCTCGCCAGATTGTTCGTCGGGTACGACGGCGGCCTGCTGCAAATGACGAGGCACGCCCTTCTCGTATTCACCCCGATCATACCCGTCCTCGCGTTCAACCAGTGGGGGTCGGCCTTTTTCACGGCGCTGAACAATGGCTTTGTATCGGCGCTGATAGCGTTATCACGAACCTTCATATTCGCAGTTCTCTGCATCCAGACGCTTCCTCGCCTGCTGGGAACGGAAGGCATATGGATATCGCAGCCTGTTTACGAACTTCTGGCGTTCCTGCTCATCATCTGGACATACAAACGATGGCCGGTACAGCGCCGGGAATCCGCGGCGGGTAAGAGCTGAACGCCCGCACAAGCCCGGAGTCATACGCGAAACCGCCCGCGCGCAGTCCGCGTTTTCAGAACTACGCGTGATCCGCCTTCCATAGCGTTTATCCAAAGGTTCTTCCGCCTTCTCCGGTCCTGCATAGCCCACGGCGCTGACAGAAAGAGCACTCTCATGTGCCGCGCAGTGAATGTCCGCGCATACTGCCGGGCGTTTCTCCGAAGGCCCGCATAAAAGCCCGGCACATGTGAGAAAGATCCGAAAAGCCGCACGTCGCGGCGGTGTCGGACAGTGACACGGTTCCGCTGCGCACCATTTCAAGCGCACGAGACAGGCGAGCACTGCGTATTTCCTCCGAAATCGAACGGCCTGCATACTTTCTGAAACGCCTGTCCAATGTCCGCCGCGACATGGGGAACCTGCCGGCCACATCCGCCGCGGAAACGAAAGACGTGGCTTCCTCCCTTACGTACCTGCATACTTCCGCCACGATAGCGTCCCCATAGACGGTAATCTCCGTGGACTCCCTCTCCACGACTCCCGCCGGCTGGACAAGCACTCCTCCAGCTCCCGTGTATTTTCCCCGTAGCATTTCATGGAGCATTGCCGCCCCTCTGGCGGCGACCAGCGGGACGTTTGTATCCACACTGCTCAACGGCACCGGTGATATTTCGCAAAGTAGCCTGTGATTCCCCGTACCCAGCACTGCGATATCGTTCGGAACCCGAATTCCCTCGCGCACGCACACGTCCACAATGCGGTTAGCCAAAGCGTCATGGGCCGCCATAACCGCATACCCGGATTCCAGTCCGGAAATAAAACCGGATATGCGCGCTTCAGCATCGGGACAGAGCAGCCAGTCGCTCTCCGAATCAAAAGGTATGTCCGCACACACGCATTTCGTCCCGGCTTCCGCCAGCCGGGCCTCGAAGCCGCCTCGGCGCACACTGCTCCATGACGTTCCAACACCACAGAACGCACATTTCATGAACCCGCGCGAAAGGAAAAAATCCGCGCCCGTACGGCCTATCGCTTCGTCATCCACCCCTACATCCTCGGCCCGCTTCATCTCCGGCGGCATAAGCCTTGCGAATGGTATCCCCGCGAAGCTGAGCGCTTCCTCCGCACCGCAGCCGTCCACCACGATGAGCACCCCGTCTACGGATGCGCTCGAAATTACTGCGCCGGTATATTTGAATCCACGCTGCCTGAGCGAAAACCGCCACCGTGGGTGCGCGCGCCCAAATTCGAGAAGCCCGTTCACCAAAGGCAGCTCAAGCAGCGGCGCGGCCCCCATATACACATCGGCCTTGATAATTTCCGGCGGTGCTTCATTCCCTGCCGTGTCTGTTCTTGCGCGATTCATGTCCTTATTTTTCTATTTTACGTCAATTCTGTCCATCTTTTTCTATATAACGAGATTTGAATTGGTGTAAAGTTTGCCAAACTCGCGCGAAGCCTCGAGCAACCTTATCCGGAGACCGAACAATGAAAATAACCGGCATTAAAACTTTTGTGTGCGACGTGTACCGTACAAACTGGGTAATCGTAAAAGTTCTTACTGATGAAGGCGTATATGGAGTCGGCGAAGCTACTCTGGAACACAGAGAACTCACCGAAGAAGCCGCGGTACGGGAACTAGAAAGATACATAGTCGGCAAAGACCCTAATAACATAGAGCGGTTCTGGCATGAGAATTACCGGGACGCCTACTGGCGCGGAGGGGCGGTACTCACGACCGCGCTTTCAGCCATTGAAATGGCGCTATGGGACATCAAAGGCAAATCCCTCGGCGTGCCTGTTTACCAGCTTCTGGGGGGAAAAGTACGCGACGCTATTCCATGCTACGCGAACGCCTGGTTCGCAGGATCGAGAACGCCGGAAGAATTCGCGCTGAAAGCCGCCGCTACAGTGAAATCCGGATTCCGGGCGCTGAAATGGGATCCGTTCGGTTCCGCGTACCTCAGCCTGAGTTCTTCCGAGTTTTCCATTGCGATGGACTGCATCGCCGCGGTGCGCGACGCCGTCGGCCCTGACGTGAAGCTGCTTATCGAGGGACACGGCAGATTCGATGTGCCTACCGCCGTCAAAATCGGGCGTGCGATTGAACGCTTCGGCATCGAATGGTTTGAGGAACCGGTGCCCCCAGGCGATATAGACGCGCTTGCGGACGTCAAACGGCGAATAAACATTCCCATTGCAGCCGGAGAACGGCTTTACACGCGCTGGGAGTTCAGGGATCTTATCGAGAAACGCGCCGCCGATTATCTCCAGCCGGACCTTTCTCACACTGGCGGCATACTCGAACTGCGCAAAATTGCGGCCATGGCAGAGTGCCATTTTCTGCCCGTATGCCCGCACAACCCGATAGGAGCCGTCACCAATGCCGCAACGCTCCAGATCGCCGCATGCACACCCAACTTTCATATGCTCGAAACAATGTCCAACGACGTTGATTACAGATCTGCCCTCACGACTGAGGAAGTCTCTTTCTCCAACGGCATGATGTCCATTCCGGACAAACCCGGCCTCGGCATAGACATCTGCGAAGAAGCCCTTTCTGCCCACCCGTATAAACCCCACAACCTCCGCCACTACAACGGTGACCTCACAATGATACGCCCGAAATCAGCAAACGGATGGTTTGGACATTCAGGAGAATGCGGCAAATGAAAAACGAACAGAATATGAGATTCCGAGGGAAAGTGGTGCTGGTGACCGGAGCCGTGCGTAACACCGGTTTGGCCATTGCCGAAGCCTTTGCCAGAGAGGGCGCTGCCGTAGTGCTTAACGGCAGGCGCGAAGCCGACGTATCACGCGAAGCCGAACGCCTGCGCCGGGAATTCTCAGCCGACGTATTCGAGGGCACGGCAGACATATCTGTCCAGCAGCAGGTCGACAGTCTCTTCAGCCGCATAGCCGGCAGATACGGAAGGCTGGACGTGCTCGTAAACAACGCTGTGCTGCAGGGGCTGGGATATTCTGTGACAGACACTCCCAGAGAACTTCTGGAAACCGTGGTTGGTGTCAACCTCATGGGGGCTTTCGCTTGCGCGCAAGGCGCCGCAAGACTCATGACACGGCAGAAAAGCGGAACCATAATAAATATCGGCTCCAACACCGCCGAACGCGCCATAAGGAACCGTTCCGTATACGTTGCGTCAAAGGCCGCAATCGACGGCCTCACACGCGCCCTCGCGGTTGAGCTCGGTCCTCTGGGCGTACGCGTCAACATGGTCGTGGCCGGCTACATCCGCACAAACAGATGGGACAGCCTCGCGGACGGAGTCGAAGAGCGTAGGCTGAAGAACGTCCCCCTTCATGCCGAAGCGCACGGGTGCGACATTGCAGACGCCGTGCTCTTTCTGGCCTCGGACAGCGCCGCCCGCATCAACGGGGCCAGGCTGCCGGTGGACGGCGGATCCCTGGCCCAGCTGTACCCTGCCGACTGCGACGCGTGACGGCCCGCCACGCGCAAAACCGCGCACCAGACACACGCAAACAGCACGGCCGCACGGCTGTGTTGCCTCCGGAATGCCGCGTGTGCTAAAATTCCGCACATGAAATCCACCACAGTAAAGTTTTTCAGATACCGCACCGTCCTGCTGTGCGCCGCGGCGGCCGTCTTTCTAACTCAAGATGCCTGCGCATTTTCACTCTTCGGAAGCGAAAAACGCAAAATGCTGGAAGAAGCCGACGCGGCTTATGATCTTGCCGTCAAGGCGAACGCCGAAGGCCGCCCGCTCGAGGCCGTGACACAGTGGAACGACGCCAGAAGCAAATACGACAGGCTGCTCCGGGAATACCCCGATTTCAAGACGGAGCACACTGCCGAAAGACTGGACAAATGCACGCTCCAGATGCGCAGCCTGACAGCGAAGATTTCATCGGGAGAAATACAGGTACCGTCGCCTGAACAGGTTGTAGCAGGACACGGCGATGCGGTCACTTCCGAGCCGGCCGACCCGAATGAAGCCGATGCCGCCGGACGGCCCGAGTCCGGGAATGCCGCAAAGCCGTCCGTCATGGAAAAAGAATCCGCCCCTGAAGAAACGCTTTTTGCGGCGGAACCCGATGCCTACGTCGTATCTGGCGACCCCGGAACACCGGCAGAAGAAATTGCTTCGATGCCTTCGGAAGAGGATGCCGTGCCAGTGTCCGAAATGTTCCCTTCAGACATGTCTACAGGCACAAACACCGATCTGTCCGGCATGAACGATGCCCAAAGGCGTACAACCATACTCTACATGCTCGACTCTTCGCGTGTGACGGACGCCATACTGTCCCTCGACGACGTAATCGAAAAAGAAGGCAACAGGGCGTCTCCCATTACAAGACTCCTGTTTGCAAGAGCTCTCATGTCCAGAGGGAACTATGACAGGGCAATGGAACAGCTCGACGCCGCACGGCGCATACAGGGAGACACTCCGGCCGTCCGCACGCTGAATGCAGCTCTCGCCGTGGGCATGAACCGGCTGCACGACTCCATGTATCAGCTCGACCGGCTCGCCGACGAATATCCGGACTATGCTGACACGTTTGTCAATCTCGCTTATCTTTCTATTCTGATGGATCCCATCAGAAACCGAGACACGGCGGTGCGCTACTACAATCTGGCGCTGTCAAAGGGCGCAGCCCGCGACCCCAAACTCGAACGCGAGCTGAAAATCGAAGTCGCCAGATAACGGCGGAGGCACGCTCCGGAACCGCTGCAGCCCCGTTTGCAGCACCCCAATGGAGACCTTATATGGAATTTGCCGCTAAGGAAGACATGCCGGAACTGCTTGATTTCCTCTACAAGGTGTTCAAGGCGGACAATCCGGCGCACCTCCGTTTCGAGGAACTCTACCCCGAGCTGTTCTCCGCGACGGAGGAAGCCGCGCACAGACACCTGATAGAACGCCGGGGCGGACGCATTGTCGCATGCGTGGGTTCGTATCCCATGTCAATGCGCATCTGCGGTTGCCGCGTGCCGGTTTTCGGAGTCGGACAGGTGTCCACGGCGCGGGATATGCGCGGAAACGGGTTTATGACGCGGCTGATGCGTGAAACAGCGTCCGTTATGACAGCCGAAGGAGCGGCCGTCGCATGGCTCAGCGGAAGACACGACCGGTACGGCCGTTTCGGTTGGGAAACAGTGCTCGGGGATACCATTTTCTACATGGACGCGCATTCTGCGCGGATATCGGAGAACACGATGCTTGTCTCTGTCTCGCCCGGACACGATGCCCAGCCTGATGCAGAAATGGAGGCTCTCCGCCAGAAACACTGCCTCATAGAAGAGGAGCCGGACGTTCACACAATGCGTCTGCGCAAAACGGGATGCGAGGTCTTGACAGCTCTGGAACCCCGCAAAAACACCCCCGCAGCATGGGCAGTTCTGCATCCCGAATCCCGTTCAATGCGGGCATTTTACGGAGAAACTCCCGGAATTATGCAGATCGTCAGATCCGCAGCCCTGAGGCTTGGATCCGTCAGCATCCGAGTCTGCGGCGCGGCCATGCCGGCGTTGTCCGAAAAACTCAGACTTGAGTGCTCCGGCATCAGCTATTCCGCAGAGTCTTTGATGATAGTCTCCCTGCGCAGGACAATCGACGCGTATACGCCTCTCATAGAGAAAAGACTGAACGGCCTCAAAGGCTTCACTCTCAAAATGAGGCTGGAGGACGGCTCCTGCGAACAAGTCTGCATATGCGGAGGCGGCCCCGTCGTTGACCTGGACCGCAAACGCATGGCGCGGCTGCTGTTCGACGCCGGACGATCCGACATCCTCGTTCCCGGCGTACCATCCGGCATTCATGGCCTCAGCGCGGCGTTCCCGCTGCCGTTCTCCCTGCCTGAACTTTTTCACGTATAACGCCGCGTCCCCCTCGCAAAATATCCGCAGAACTGAGAATACGCAGCCTTGCGGAACTCCCCGCACGCAATACCCTCCAGATCAACTTATTGACATTTTTATACTCTGCGAAGTCAATATTTGTCAGCTTTGTTTTATTTTTTTCCACTTCACGTGATGATAAACTGTTCTGCGAAAGAATCGGAGGGGACGTGTGCGCCCCGTCACGGGACTTAATCAGATGAAAAAAAACAGACAAAAAGCTGTACTTGATTTTCAACGCGGGAAATATGGCGTCTGCGTGCATTGGCTTGGCAAACCGGGGATGCGTGCAAGCGAATGGGATCGCCGCGTGGATGCTTTCGATGCGGAAAAACTTGCCGGACAGCTGGAAGACGCCGGAGCAGGACACTTGATTTTCACCCTCGGGCAGAACTCAGGGCACTACGCATCGCCCAACGCCACATACGCCCTGCTATCTTCAGTTCTGCCGTGCAAGTGTTCCGGCAGGGATCTTATTTCCGACCTTTACTCCGCATTGTCTCCCAGAGGCATCCGGCTTATTGTCTACCTTCCGAGCGGAGGCCCCGCGTGCGATCTCGAAGCGTGCAATGCGCTCGGATGGGAATGGGGATTCGAAAAGCCGTGGCCGGAATTCGGACCCGCGCGCACCGGCAGGAGACTGTCTGGATTCCAAAGGAAATGGGAGGCCGTCATAAGGGAGTGGTCTCTGCGCTGGGGCAACAAGGTCTACGGCTGGTGGATAGACGGATGCTATTTCGCGGACGCAATGTATGAACATCCCGATACCCCGAATTTTTCCAGTCTGGCGGCGGCATTGCGCCTTGGGAACCCGGACGCCATACTTGCTTTCAACCCCGGCGTAAGGGCGCCGCTGTCGCCGTTTACGGACGAAGAGGATTATACGGCAGGGGAATTCGACTGCTCCCTGCCGCAAATCCTCTTCGATGCGGCGCAGGACGGCGGCGAATACCCGCTGCCGCACGTGCTCGGATACCTGGGGCAGACATGGGGAAGCGGCAGCAGCCCCAGATTCACCGATGACCTCGTTGCTGCATACACCGTTTACACATCGCGGAACGGTGGAGTAGTCACATGGGACGTCCCGGCCAATGAAAACGGATCGCTGGCAGACAGCTTTATGTACCAGCTCGAATATGTAAAAAAAACTGTCAGAGGGAGTACCACAGATGCGTAACGCATTCACACGTATGAGACGCTTTTTCCCTATACCGGCGGCGATCTGCGCGGCGGCTCTATGGTGCGCGGAAGCGGCCGCGGCAAATGAAAGCCCCCAGCGGCTCAGAGCTGCCGGTGTCCCCGGAGGCGCCGTCTACGGCGCTGCAGGAGAAAGCCTGCTTCGCGTCATGGAAGCTTTCAAGCAGCGGCACCCCGGCATCGAGCTCCTGCCCGCCACCGGCATCGAAATCCCGGGACGCGGCATGGATACACAGCCGCTCATGCAGATAGCAGGCGACGTGTCGCCGGACGTGATATACGTCAATTTCAGGCAATCAGACACCTACATACGAAACAAGTTCCTGCATCCTCTGGACGAGTTTATAGAACGCACCGCAGGCGTTGACATGCCTGACGGCCCTTATATGACAACCGAGCAATACTACGAAGCGCTTTCCAAAGGCCCCGGGTTCAAGGATGAAATAAGCGAGCGTATGCCGAGAATCATATGGGACGTCGTGAGACGCAAATGCCCGTATGGAGACAACTGCCCGTACCTTAAGAAACGCGGCATGAAGCAAAGCGCCAGCCACAGCCATATCTGGGCTGTCCCACGGAACCAGCTCGTAATGGCGCTCTTTTACAGGCGCGACGTCTTCGCAGAGGCAGGACTGCCGGACCGAACCCCGGACACATGCGAAGAACTTCTCGAATGGGCCAGAAAAACCACTAACCCAAATGAAAACACTTTCGGTCTGTCTATTCCAACTGACGACACTGGATGGCGCACGCTGGCGTTCCTCTACTCCTACGGAGGCCGTGCCGTGAGCCAGGACGAAAACGGCGACTGGAGATGCGTATTCGATTCGCCGGAGGCCGTGCGCGCATACTCTTTCGTGGCAAGACTATTCCTTGAGCCGTTCGAAAACGAACACGGCCGCTTCGCAGGCACCGTCGGAACCGGCAACACCACGCAGCCAGGAACAAAGTACGCAATGTGGTTCGACTACCTCGACCAGCGCGCATTTCAATCCATTGACCCCGGCGTTGTCGGGTTTGGCCCGGTTCCCAAAGGCCCCGACGGACTGAGAGGAAGCGAATACAACTGCATGATGTACGGGATATATTCCGGCAACACCGACAACAACCCGAAACTGCTCGAACTGGCCTGGGACTATCTATGGTTCTGCGGAGGCTCGGAGGCCGATGCCATATACACCCGGACATTCGTAGAAAACGGACTTGGACGCTTCGTCAGACCTTCAATGCTCATCAAAGCCGGATACCCCGACGAAGCTCGCAACGCCCCCGAAGGATGGGAGGACGCGTACAACGCCGCCCTTACCGCCGGCGTTCCGGAACCGTACGGACGCAACTGCCAGCTCGTCTATACTTATATGAGCCGCGGCATAGACCAGATTCTCAACGATAAATCCGTCCGCCGCCTCTATAGGGACCTAGCCGAAGCAGACACGCCCGAAGACAAAGCCTCCATCGAGAAAAATATCTCCGAAAAGATATCAGAAATTCTATCCAGCCGCGTCGAAAACGCCAATCAGAAAATGCTCGGCTACCTCCCGGACAACGTCCGCAGGTTCAGAGAACGCGTAGCCGCAGTCGTCGTCGCAGCCATAATCGTTGCATTCACTGTAGTTTTCAGGAAGGTGTTCAAGGTTTTCAACCGCACGACCGCCGTAACCGGCAGACGCAAAGTCAGGCCCGGAGGCAGGCTTCTTGCATACCTTATGCTTGTTCCGGCGCTCTCGACAATCGCGATATGGGCGTACTGGCCGCTAATGCGAGGCACACTTATGGCGTTTCAGGATTACAACGTAAGAGGCTTCACGGAATGGGTCGGTCTCGATAATTTCGCCATGGTGATCTTCAGTCCGGATTTCTGGCATTCCATGGGCGTGTCTCTCAAGTACACGCTGCTCTACATGACGTTCGGATTCGTAGCTCCGATAATTCTAGCAATACTGCTTTCGGAAGTGCCAAGGGGTAAAATCCTTTTCCGCACGATATACTACCTGCCGGCAGTTCTTTCCGGAGTCGTCGTTATGTTTCTGTGGAAGGGCTTTTACGGACAGCACGGAATGATAAACCAGCTGCTCAACAAGTGCATCGGGTTTATGAACGGGACTTTCGGCACGACATTCGAACAATTGTCCGAAAACTGGCTGTCCAATCCGGACACCGCCCTGCTCTGCTGCCTGATTCCCACGATCTGGGCAGGAATGGGCCCCGGCTGCCTTATATACCTCGCCGCACTGAAAACCGTGCCTGACGATCTGTACGAGGCCGCCGATATCGACGGCGCAGGAATCTTCAACAAAATATTCCATATCACGATTCCAGGAATCCGCATGCTGATCGTCATAAATTTCATCGGCGCAATAATAGGCGCTATGAAAAGCGGAAGCGAGTTCGTAATGGCAATGACCGGCGGAGGCCCGTATATGCCGTACGGACAGACCGAGGTCATCGGACTGCACATTTTCTGGGAGGCTTTCGGATATCTTAGATTCGGCTCCGCCACAGCCATGGCATGGGTACTCGGATCAATGCTCATAGGGTTCACTGTGTTCCAGCTGCAGCGCCTGAGCAAGATGGAATTCCGCACAGCCGGCAGATAAAAGGAGACCCGTCGTATGATAATCAGCCCAGCATCTTCATCGAACATCAAAACGCGCATCGCATACGCCGTGATCTTCATCCTGCTCATCATCGGCTCGATAACGATGATATATCCGTTCCTGCTTATGCTCTCAGGTTCCGTAAAAAGCGAAGCAGATTCCATGCTGATCACTCCGTACCCGGAATTCTGGTTCAACGACACCATCCTCTTTCAGAAGTACATGGAGTCAAAACACAACGCATATATCGAAAACTACAGGCTGGCGTGGAATGACTCCGCCGCAAGCTGGCGCCGTATCGAAATCCCGGAGCCCGTAGACGAGGACGTCCTGACGGATTTCAAGGCATGGAGAGAGACCGATGCCGCGAGGAATCTGGGCATATTGGGACATACCGGCGGAGCAAGGCTGCTTCCGGTAAACGCACGGCTTTGGCGGAAGGAAATGGAGGAACTCTACGGAGGCAATCTGGATGCGTACTGCACCGCTTCGGGAACCATCGTGGCCGACTGGACGGGAGTAGCGCCTCCGGTCGAAAATATCGGCCGCTACAGATTCCCATTCCAGAACAGCACAGCCAGAGAAAACTACCTGAAATTCAAAAAATCAAGGCCGGCCCGCGATCTCTTCTTCCTGGACTCCGACGCCATGTTCACGGCAAATACCGTCAAAAAGAAGTACGGAGACAAAATAGAAAACCTGAACAAAGCGGCAGGAACCAATTACAGCGGCTGGCGGCAGGTCAAAGCGGTCCCGGCCGCCGGGGAAGACCCGTCAAACCCCGTTATGGCTTCGCTGCGCGAGGATTTCCTGCGCAGCACCGCACCTCTTCAGTACCTCAGGCTTGAGATCACCCCGGAATCGGAGGCCGCCTACAGGGAAAGCCTCAGGCGCAGACACGGCGTCATACGCGCCTATAACGCCATGCACAGGACGGACTACGCTTCCTTTGACAGCATCCGGCTCCCGGAAAGGCTGGACGACGATCCGTCCCAGCGCGTGGAATGGGAGGAATTCGTGCGTGATAAAAACTCGTGCCGCCGCGAGTGGATAACCCTGTACGGCCCGGCAGAACTCTTCCGAGAATACAGGATTCAGGAATGCGGCAGGACAGCTGCTCAGGCAGACGACGCGCCGGATTTCGCCTCCATCGCCGCCGCCGCGGACTTAGACGACTGCATGACTGGCAGGAAGGCGCTCCGCAAGGAGTTCACCGTCCGCAACTACATACACGTGCTCGATTACATCGGCAAACATGGCAACGGCATAGTAAATACGCTGATATACTGCTTTCTTGCCATAGTGACCGCCATAATCGTAAATCCCCTCGCCGCATATGCGCTTTCCCGATTCAATCTTCCCGGGACTTACCAGATACTTCTGTTCTGCATGGCTACGATGGCTTTCCCCGGGGAAGTCTCGATGATACCATCGTTCATTCTCCTCAAGCGCTTCCCTCTGTGGCCTCTCGCCGGCGCGGGAATTTCCATGATCGTCTCATACATGCTTCTGGTGAAGTACGCCCCGAAGCTTAAGGAGAAGCACCGCACTCTCATATCAGCCCTTGTTTCCGTAGTCGTCGGCGCCATAGCCCTTCCGCTCGCACTCGGGCCGGAAAGAAGCACGGTGAGCCTCCTAAATACGTTCGCGGCGCTCATACTTCCCGGCGCGGCAAACGGGTACTTCATATTCCTTCTGAAGGGCTTTTTCGACTCCATGCCCAAGGAGCTGTACGAAGCGGCAGAACTCGACGGAGCAAGCGAATGGACAAAATTCTGGACGCTTACCATCAGCCTGTCCAAACCTATCCTCGCCGTGATCGCACTCGGCGCGTTTACTGGCGCATACAGCGCATTCATGATGGCCCTCATAATAATTCCGGACCAGGACATGTGGACCATCATGGTGTGGATATTCCAGCTGCAAAGCCAATCGCATGGGGCCGTCGTCTACGCATCGCTCGTTATCGCGGCAATTCCTACATTCCTTGTGTTCGCATTTTGCCAGAATCTCATAATAAGAGGCATTGTCGTACCGACGGAGAAATAACGCCGCGCACGGATCGGCAAACACGACTCCCCCCCGAAGCGGCCGCTCCCGTCCGGAACAAATTCGAAGCAGGAACGGCTCCGCGTGCGCGCGGACGGACTCCACGGTCGCGCGCGCCAGCCGATGCGCTGCCATTCCCAAGGATAATCGACCTGCCCCGGTATTCAATCACGAAAAAATGAGAAGATCTTACACAGACAAAATAGTGAATAATTGAGCCGTTTCCCGGGAACGGGAATGCCGTGTGACGCGCCGCTTTCGGCATTTTGCCGAAAGCCTGCAGAGCCTCTCCGGCATGAATCGGATCCCATTCGGATAACAGCGTCAGAAATTCGCCGCAGCATGACGCCGGAGGGAAAGCGGCGGACCTCTCCTGCGTTTTGGAGATCGCATCATGCTGCACGCCGGATCGTGCGCATTTCGCGGCTGTTTCGCACGTTTTACCCGCGGTTGAAACTCCACGCCGGCCCCGCCCCGGA
>CASEAR010000039.1 GCA_949285835.1 uncultured Verrucomicrobiota bacterium
TCACTCATTTCATTCGGTGTCCATGCAAATGAACAATAGAAAACGGTCTCTGAATGCTACGGTGTCTTTTCTATTTGACAAACTGCGTCATTGACAGGCCGGGAAAATGTGACGCCGAATATCACCACGTAAAACGGTCTCGCGTCCGTAGAGCAGTCCTCACGGCGCATTCAAAACAATCGTCACGTTGATAACCGGCATGGAAAATTGCAAGAGAAACGTCTACTATTTTTTCAGAGCCAGATACTTGGAATACGCATTGGGTACTTTCCGCCGAGTGGTTTCCCGGCATGTTGTTTATGATCTTTTCCTCTCTTCTGAATCCTTCCCTGCTGACACGGGTGAAGTTCGTTCCTTTGGGAAACCTTTTCTGAAAGACGACCGATATTCTCGATCCCGCCATTCTCGTAAGAGGCGCAGGCACGTGTGCGGCACACCTTGCTCTTCAAGGTGTCCTCTAGCTCTGCCTTGTTGAGAATTTTGCATCCGTTGTGACGGACAGGGCATTGATGACAATGCCGCGTTTGCGAAGACGCACTAAACCGCGGATGACTGCGGCTTGAGATATAGCACTGAGCTTCTCAACACAATATCTACGCGATTTGCAGTCATAAGTGCAGAGTATTCCGCCTTTGCATTTACTCGAAGAAAAGACGGTGTCGATAATCGGCGGTGAATTCAGTTCTTTATCGGCTCAGGGAATTTTGATACTATTACGTGCTATCCGGTGGAGAATGCCGAATATCTGTTTGACCGGGGACGTTCAAACCGGGAAGTGAATCAAGAAAGACGCTATGAATTTTATCAAACTTGACAGGCCTCTTGTGGTTTTCGACATCGAGTCCACCGGGCTGAACGCGCGTACAGACCGAATACTGGAACTGGCCGCGATAAAGGTGCATCCCAACGGTGCTCGCGAGCGCCGCACATGGCTCATAAATCCCGGGATTCCAATCCCGCTTGAATCCATCGCCGTACACGGCATCACCGACGACGAAGTCAGGGATTGCCCGTCCTTCTCCGACGTCGCAGACGAAATCGCCGGATTCCTCCGAGGGTGCGACCTCGGCGGGTTCGGCATGTCCCGGCTCGACATACCTATGCTCGAAGAGGAATTCGCCAGATGCGGCCGCTTTTTCCGTTTGTCTGACAGCCGGCTGTTCGACGCACAGCGAATCTATCACAAAAAAGAGCCGCGGGACCTTGCCGCCGCGCTGCGCTTCTACTGCGGCAAGGATCTCGTCGACGCGCACGGAGCGGAGGCTGACGCCGAAGCCACTCTGGAGGTTCTCGAAGGCGAATTTCAAAGATACAGCGATCTCCCGACCGATCCGGATCAACTTGACGCAATGCTCAACGAACGCGACCCGTTCAACCTCGATCACGACGGCAAACTAAGATGGCTGGACGGAGAAATAACAATCAATTTCGGCAAAATGAAGGGCGCAAAGCTGCGTGACCTTATACGCGACAATCCGAACTTCGTAAAATGGATGCTCAGGGGAGACTTCCCCAGAGACACCAAGGACGTCATAAAGCGCGCCGTCAACGGCGAATGGCCCTCACCGCCGCCGCAGACACCATCCGCCGGACACGTCGAACTGGCAAACCTGTAAACCACAACAACCTGCTGAGCTGAGAACAATATGGCAAAATTCAAGCTTGTCGTAGAGTCCGGGAAGGAGCGCGGACGCGAATATCCCGTCGGAGATGCACCTCTGACAATCGGACGCTCATCGCAAAACGACATTACACTGTCGGACGAACTCCTCTCAAGGCATCACTGCAGCGTCGGAATGCGCGGCAGTGAACTCTGGATCACAGATCTCGCGTCTGTAAACGGAACCCAGGTAAACGGACGCGGCATCGACGACTCGCGCCTTTCCGACGGCGACAAAATCATGGTCGGAGACGTGTGCATAAGCGTTGCCGACACGGAAAAGAATCCCTCTTCTTCCGAGTCCGGACACGAAGGGCTGGCTCCGGAGAGCTCCGCCGCTGCGGCCCCGGAGGCAAAAGACGCGCAGCCCGCCTCTACGCAGATGCCCGCCGCGGCGAACGGCGGCATAGACCTCGGATTCGGAAATCAGGACGGGAACAGCGACCGCCACGCCTCTCACAAATCTCTGGTGAAAACCGCCGTCACGGCCGCCGCTGCCGCCATAGTGATCATTGCCGTCCTACTTTTCCTCCAGTCGTCCGAGCATGATGCGCCATCCGCAGCTCAAACTCCCGCACCGCCGCCCGAGCCGGAAAATCTCCAGATTCATTACTCCAAGACCGAAGGATCCGGAAACAACGTTTTCAGATACGAAATGCACCTCGGAGAGGATCGCGTACTGCATGTTAAAATAGATGACTTGTCTCAGAACAGACATATGATCAGAAAGTCCGACGGCCCCGTGGATCAGAAAATCGTCGAAGAATTGAAGAACAAAATAAAAGACTCCGGATTCGATGGCCTCGACACCGAGTACATAGGCATCAATCCGCGCAACCACTGGTTCGAAAGTTCCGCCGTGATAATTGTGGGCAAAGACGCCAAAACTGTAAAAATACGGAACAAGACTGAACCCCCGCAGTACGCGTCCATGCGCAGACAGGTGGAATCTTTCGTAAACACGGAACTCGGCCTCTGGGCAATAGAATATTCCAAAGAAAAACTTACCGATCTGGCGATAAAAAATCTCGAAACCGGGCAGAAGCTGTATTCCGAACGCGAAATTCGCCCGGACAACCTTTTCAACGCCATCGTCAACTTCAAGTCGTGCCTGACATACCTTGAGACCCTAGAGCCCAAACCGGACTTCTTCAACGAAGCGCTGAACGCCATGGAAACTGCCGAAAAAGAGCTGGACGGGCTTTACACCGAAGCAAACTGGCAGGCCGATCACGCCATAAGCATCAGAGACTGGAACCGTGCCGCAGAAATACTGCGCAACCTTATAGAAATGATCCCGGACAGAACGGATCAGAGAAACAAAGATACGGAAAGACGGCTCCTCGAAGTCGAAGCACGTCTCAGAGCCCTTGAAAAATAAACATGTCCGCGTACAACGGAAGCAAAGCCAACCTGACATGAAAAACATCATAAAAAACGCACTCGCAGCCTGCGCCGCCGCATCCATGATCCTTTCCGCCGGCGCCCGCAGCACGGCAGAAACGCCGGCCGGCTCCATATCCGTGGCATCGGATCCGCAGGGCGCTGTTGTAAAAGTGGACGGAGAAACCCGCGGAAACACACCTATCACAGTATCCGGGATCACCGCCGGCAAGCACCTTGTGGAAGTCTCCGCACCCCTACACGACACGGCATACAGCACCGTCTCCGTCAGCGCGGGGTCTGTTGCGCCCCTGGTAGTAACTTTGACAAAACTCCGCGGCATAGCCCTCATAACGTCCGCTCCGACCGGGGCCGTAGTCACTCTCGACGGCATCAACACCGGCGTCACCCCTCTGCTTGTATCCGATATCGACATGGGCAGGTATTCCGTACAATTGTCTCTCACCGGATACCAGCCGAAGACCTATGAACTTGAGATCGACTCGACGGAACCGAGGCAGATACATGCTGAACTCGTCAGTTCCACGGCGTCGCTCTCCGTGTCATCGGATCCGTCGGGAGCCTCCGTCTCCGTAAACGGAGTTCCCCGCGGCAACACCCCCTGCGCAGTCCCGGAAATCCCCGAGGGGCCCGCCATCATTGAAGTATCCGCGCAGGGATACAAAGAATACCGCGAGCAGATAACGCTCTCCGCCGGAGACGACGTGTCCGTCAATATCCCGCTCGAACCTATCCCCGCAGAACTTACTGTAGTCACAATCCCGGACAAAGCCAGAATCTACAGAGACAACCAGTTCGCCGGCCTCTCTCCCGTGACCATTAGAGACCTTCCAGCCGGAGAATACCGCATACGCGCGGAAGCCGACGGATTCGACGCCATGGCGCGCTCCGTTGTGCTCTCGCGGGCGGAGTCCCGTACAGAGGAATTCCGCATGCGCCCGAACGGCGGCGCCATTTCCGTCGTCACATCCCCCGCCGGAGTGGATATCTCCATAAACGGCAAACTGCGTGGCACCACATCTTCCGGCACAAACGCCACGGACCGCATTTCAGAGCCGATAGTCATTTCTCCCGTGCTCGAAGGTCCCTGCGAGATCGTTTTCACCCGCAAGGGATACAAGGATGCGCGCAGAAAAATCACCGTGGAGCGCGACAAAACCGCTAACCTCGACACCGTATTCCTCGAACGGCTCTTCATTCCGGACTACGAAGTGACCACGCGCACCAAAGTTTACACCGGCATGTTCGTGAGCCGTGACCGTGAGTTCATAAAGCTTGAAACCTCGCCCGGCGTGATAACTTCCCTGGAAGTCCCGGACATCGTGAGAGTGCGCCTTATAAAGGCCGAAAACATAAAGGAAGACGCAGAATCGCCGCTGCACGATTGAGCGCCGGGAGACGGGCATGGATCTGAAAACACTGCGAATCAGGGTCTGCGAGGCCAACCGTCGTCTGTCTTCGTGCGGACTGGCTCCGCTGACGTGGGGCAACGTTTCCGGTATCGACAGGGAATCTGGCATCGTTATCATCAAGCCCAGCGGGGTGCCGTACGAAGATCTCACGCCTGAAAACCTTTCAGCCGTGGACGTTCTTTCGGGGAACCCGGTTTCAAACGGACTCAAGCCGTCGTCAGATCTGCCCGCGCACCTCGAAATATACAGGGCGTGGCCGGATGTGGCGGGCGTGGTTCACACACATTCGCCGTTCGCCGTCTCGTTCGCGCAGGCATGCATGCCGATCACATGCATGGGCACAACGCATGCAGACACCTTTTATGGAGAAATCCCCTGCGTACGTTTCCCGGATGAAACCGAAACCGGCACGGCCTACGAAGCGTCCGCAGGCCGCATAATCGTGAACTATTTCAAAGAGCGCCGCATCGACCCCATGTCGTGTCCCGCCGCGCTCGCATCCGGGCACGGCCCGTTCGTGTGGGGACATGATCCCGAGTCCGCCGTTGACAACGCATATACGCTGGAACAGGTGTCCCTCATGGCGCTCTGCACCCTGTCGCTCAACCCTTCCGTACGCCCGTTGCCGTCTTACATCGCCGACAGGCATTATTTCAGGAAACATGGAAAAAACGCATATTATGGACAGCGCTGACCCTCTGAGCGGCGCTCATTCCGCGAACAGAACCGCGCGTACGGCGCGCCTGCCGCGGCGCCTCTCCCGCGGATTTGCCGCCGTTGTCATGTTCGTCGGACTGATAATTCGGCCAAGCGCGCAAACCTCCTCCCCCGGCCTGATTATGAGTTCTTCCGCCCTCCTGCCGGAATCCATACGCCGCGAAACTTTCGCTACCATAGACAGAACAAGGACAACCATCGCGAAGGCCGTCTCCGGACAAGGCCTGTGGATAGGTGCAGACGGCGCCCCGACCGTATTCCCCGTCCTTGCGCTCATCGAACCCGACGGCCCCGCCTACGGGTACGAACAAGTCGTCGAAAGAGCGCTGAGCGAAGCTTCCACCAGACTCGACGCCGTCATTTCCAAGCCGTGGACGCCGCACGACGCCGCGGAAGCCGCGTACACAGTGTCCGCTCTCGCGATGCTGGGGCGGCCTGTTCCTTCGCCTGCAGTCTCCAACAGGATCGCGCGCGCAAATACCGGCGGCATGTCCCCCACGCAGATATATTTCGCCGCGTCAGCCCGAGAACTCTGCGGCGCGGACGCATCGCAATGCTGGGAGGCTCTCGCTCACGCACGCGAGCACACCCCCACCGTGGCCGGAACGGCCCTCTGCGCAATAGGCCGCCTGATGCGCAATCCCGGCACGTCTCCTGCCCCGCCCGGAGACGACGTTCTGGCGCACGTGAGGTGGCTCGTAAAGAAAATCGATCTGGGGTACCACAACCCCGACCCCGGCAGGAATGATCCCCTTACCCCGTCCGCAGCCCTCTTCGTAGCCGATATTTTCTCACGAATTCCGCGCGCTCTCTGCGGAGAGGAGTCCATGCCGCCCTACGACTGGCGCAACCACGTCGCCAACAGGATCATAACACGTCAGATATACGATCCGGACACCGGCCTCGGCTTCTGGGATTCAGGGGACGGCGATCCTCTCTCGCCCGCTTCAATTCATGAAACTGCCGTAGCCGTATTCGTTCTTTCCATGCTGGCACGCTGAGGACGGCGGAAACAAATGAACAGCTATCGCGAAAAAGTACTGCTCCACATGTGCTGCGCCCCATGCGCAACACACTGCGTGGAAGCGCTTCGCGCCGAAGGATTCGAGCCGGTGCTCTTTTTCTCCAACTCAAACATATCCCCGCCGGACGAATACCGCAAGCGTCTCGATACCGCCCGGCAGTATTCGCGCATAGCCTCCGTCCAACTCATCGAAGACAGCTATCTGCCCGAAGAATGGCGAAAGGCCGTCGCCGGTTTCGAAAACGAACGCGAAGGCGGCGCCAGATGCAGCCTGTGCTTCGCACACAACCTGCGGCGTACCTCATTCTGCGCCGCGCGTCTCGGATTCCGCCTGTTCACCACGACGCTCACGGTTAGCCCTCATAAACGAAGCGAAACCGTCTTCGCCGCCGCAAAAACCGCCGCCGCGGAGGTTCGCAGCCTCCGTGCCGGAACCGGCATCGAGTTCCTGGAACGCAACTTCAAAAAACAGGGCGGGTTCCTGCATTCAGTAGAGCTGTCCGCCAGATACGGCCTCTACCGGCAGAATTACTGCGGATGCTCATTCAGCATCCGAACCGCTCCCGCCGCCGCCGTTCAATAAAGTCGAGAATTCTCCCGGCAACGGCAGCCTTGGTCATAAGAGGCAGTTGCTCCTCGCCGGACGCCGTTATGAAGGTCACGATATTCGTGTCCACCTCAAACCCCGCGCCCGGGCGCGTGACGTCGTTCGCCACGATCATGTCCAGCTCTTTTTTTTCAAGCTTGCGAACGGCCGACTCCATCACGTGATCGGTCTCCGCGGCAAAGCCCACGCACACGCACCCGCGCCGCAGTCCCGCCGTCTCTACGAGAATATCCGGGTTGCGCACCATCTTCAGCACCGGCGGAGACTCCTCCTTCTTCAGTTTGCGCTCCGCCCGCACCTCGGGCCTCCAATCCGCAACCGCAGCTGTCATCACTACGGCGTCGCATCCGCAGGAAAGTTCGCTCCGCACCGCTTCCAGCATATCAAGAGCCGATACGACGCGCACAGCGCGCACCCCCTCCGGGAAATCAAGCGAAACCGGGCCGGAAATCAGCACGGTCTCATGCCCGCGGCAGCGTGCGCACTCTGCCACAGCGAATCCCATCCGCCCCGTCGAGCGGTTGCTCAGAAAGCGCACGGGATCAAGAAACTCCCTCGTGGGCCCCGCAGTAACAAGCACTTTCACCGGACTTCCTCCGGCGGCGCATTTGTATCCGCCACGCCCAAATCAGACGAGGACGTCTTTATGTCCACAAACACATCCACAACCGGCGGCGACACTGAAATAATCCCCGAATCCGCAGGCGGGATCACCTCCACTCGCCTCACAAACGGCTGCGACATGCCTCTTACGTTCACGGGCGACACCGGCAGCAGCACCCCTTCCTCGGCAAGCTTCCCTATCCGCATCTCAGAGCCCTTCACCACCACATTCGAAACGCTGCCGAACGAAACCTCCGCGAAACCGCGAAGCGGATTTCCGATGATCTCCGGCAGCGCAAGAGGCATGGTCCTTGACACCTCGTTGTCAAAAGTGACCGTCACATGGTTCGGCTCTATACGCTCAACGCTCAGCCTTCCGGGGCGTTTTATGTTGATCCTGCGCAGCGTCACCGTCTCTGTCGAACCGCTCTCCCGGTCTCCCTGCAGGTTGACAGACGCGAAAATCTCACGCTCGTCGAAATTGCGAAGATCCTCCTGAGACCCCTTAAGCACCACGCTCACCTCTGATGGAGACACAGAGGAGACAACTGTCCCGCGATAGTTAAGCGAGACCATAACCGGCACCGTGAACTTCTCAAAGTGACCAATTCTGGCGTGAACAATCAGAAAAAAAGCCGAACTCAGCAAAACGGAAACGAGCTTGAGATCCCAGTTCGCCGAAAGCGCTTTTCTGAACCCCGAGAAAAAGTTTCGCCACCTCTCACGCAATGAACGCCCCGGAACAGGCGGTTTTCCGTTGTCTTCCACGATTACCTGTCCTCCTCGTCATCTTCCTTGAGCCGGCGGATCGACTCAAATACACTGTCAAATACATCCGGGCCGGTTTCGGAACTGTCGGCGGAATCAAAACTTTTGATAAAGCCCCGGTCGTTCTCAAGCGCCGCCGAAACGACTTTCTGCAGAGTGTCGTCCGAAAGCCCCCGCACGAGTCTTCCGTTGTATGCCATCGAGACAAGCCCGGATTCCTCGGACACCACCACCACAAGAGCGTCCGTCTGCTCCGACAGCCCGATGGCCGCGCGATGCCGCGTACCGAATGCCCTCCGCCTTTGTTCATAATTTGACAGCGGGAAGATACAGCCCGCAGCGACTATGCGGTCTTTTCTTATGATCACGCCGCCGTCGTGCATCGGTGTGTTCGGATAAAATATCGACACCAGCAACTCGGACACAAGCGGAGCTTCCAGCTCGCGCCCGTGTATCATGTATTCGTCCAGTGAATCGCGCCTTTCCACCGCTATCAGTGCGCCTATGCGCATTTTTGACAGCGCGGACACCGCCGAAGTTATTATCTTGCCGACATGCGCAGAATTGCCCGTCTTCACCTGCGTCTTCCTGCTCGTGCCGAACTCTCCGAGCAGCTTGCGCAGCTCAGGCTGGAAAATGATTACGAAGGAAAGCGGCAGCATATACACAAAATGATCAAGAATCCAGCTTATCTCATCCATCCGCAGCAGAAACGCCAGCATCCACACTCCGACAAGAGCCCCGGAAAAACCGAGCAGTATGCGGTTGCCCTTGGACACCCTCAAAAACTTGAGAAGGTAATAAAGAGGAACGGCCAAGATCAATATCTGGAAAAAATCCAGCAGCAAATTAAAAAAACTGAATGCCGTATCCACCCCGAATGATCTCCGCAGTACAACGTGAAAACGCAACAACCCAAGCTAAGACTTCAGTGCGAGTATACCCGCAAACCGAATCCGGCGCAAGTCATCTTTATGTCGTGAACACGAAATATTTTTCCGCCCAGGGAATACGCTTTTGCGGCAAAGCTGACACTTGCGGCGTCCCTGTCGAAGATCCCCTCCGCCGCCGATACAAAATGTTTTCTGGAAACGCCGATTACAAGCGGCACGCCGAAGCCCGCAAGCCTGGGAAGCTCGTTTAGAAGCTCGACGTTTTCCATATTCTTCTTGCCAAATCCAAAACCGGGATCAAGCCATATCCTGTCTCTGGGGATCCCGCGCTTTTCCGCCTTTTCAAGCAGGCGCCCGCATCCGTCGTAAACCCAGTCCGCGATGCGGCCCGCATATTCGGACGGCCTCACGGCGGAGCCTGTGTGTTCCGCATATCCGTGCATAAGGACATACACGGCGCCGTACTCCGAAACCGCCGAAGCCATATCGGGATCGGCAAGACCCGAAACATCGTTTATCACAGCCGCGCCTTCCCTGAGCGCAGCCCTCGCCACAGACGCCTTCACCGTATCCACCGACACGCACGCGGACGGCCTCTCCCGAATCAGCCCGCGCACGACCGGAACCACCCGGGACAACTCCGTATCCGCATCCACAGGCACAAAACCCGGCCTCGTGGATTCCCCGCCCACGTCTACCATGTCCGCCCCGTCATCCAGCATGGCGCACGCATGCCTCACAGCGGAATCCGTGTCCATGAATCTTCCGCCGTCCGAGAACGAATCCGGTGTGACGTTCAATATCCCCATTATCACCGGACGTTTGTCAGGAAGAATGTACCCTGGCATATGGCCGCCTCCTCAATTTAACGCAAACCCGTAATGTCTCAACCTTCGAACTCAATAACCCGCGGAAGTTCTCCGCGAAATCTGGCGTCATCAAGCAATCTGCAGGTGCGCCTTTGCTCGCATACCGCATCCGCAGAAATCTCGGCTGATATTATGCACGACGAAGTCCCGGCTTCCTTCAGTATCGCACCATCCGAACCGACAATCATGGAAGACCCGGAATAGCTGTAGTAAGGATCACTGCCCACACGGTTTGCCCCAACAATGTACATCTGATTCTCCATCGCCCGGGCCCGCAGAAGAGTCTTCCAGTATTCCTCCCTGTGGGATGGCCAGGATGCAGAAATGAAAACTGCATGACAACCGGCAAAAGCCGCCGCCCGAAACGGCTCAGGGAACCTGAGATCATAGCAAACCAGCATAGCCACGCGCATTCCTGCAAAACTGAAAACCCCGACAAAGTCTCCGCCCTCTATCTTCAGGTTCTCCCCTCCCGCAGAATAAGGATGAATTTTATCGTAATACGCAACGGCGTCCAGACGTCCCGGCCTAAATACAGCCTCTCTGTTGCGCATCATGCCGCCGTTGAAAACCACCCCATTCGCAACTACCGTACAATTAAATTCATCAGCCAGCGCCGACAAAAAACCTGAAGTCGCGCCAAATCCGAATCCTGACGGCATTTCCGCAAAAGACTCAGGATCGGCAGAGAATCCGGTAGAAAAAAATTCTGACAAAAGAATAACCGACCCCGGATACGGATGCTCCGTCCTCAGCATACCCGAAACAATCTCGAAGTTTACATCCTTTCTGGAGTGGACAATATCAAACTGTACTGCGTATACCTTTGCCATTCACAGCCCCTTTCCCGACACATCAGAACGACACAGCCGGCGCAGCGGAGGAACCCGCTGCCCCGTCCGTCAGCCAAGGCAAATCAAGTCCGTCCCAGCCGTGAATACGCCTCCATCACAATCTCTTCCGTCTCATCCCACCCTATGCACGCATCCGTGACAGAAACACCGGGCTTGAGCATGGTGAGATCTTCCGGTATGGGCTGCGACCCGGGCATGAGGTTGCTCTCAAGCATCAGCCCGCATATCGACGTATTGCCGTTGACTATCTGTGAAATCACGCTGCGTGCTACGAGGCGCTGCCGTTCCGGTTTCTTTCCGGAATTTCCGTGACTGCAGTCTATCACGATGCGCTTCGGCAGACCGGCCTGCTCCAGCGCGGCCTCGCACTCCGCCACGGAGACTTCGTCATAATTCGGGCGGCGTCCCCCGCGCAGCACCACGTGGCCGTATCGGTTGCCCGACGTCCAGAACACCGCAGGCAGCCCGTCGTCCGTCACGCCAAGGAAGTGATGGCTGCCCAAAGACGCCCGCACGGCGTTCACCGCGGCGTCCACAGACCCGTCCGTTGCGTTTTTGAAACCTACAGGCGTGGACAGGCCGCTCGCGATCTCCCTGTGCGTCTGGGCTTCGGCAGTGCGCGCGCCTACGGCAGACCAGGAAATGAGATCTCCGATATACTGCGGTGTGAGCGTGTCAAGGACCTCGGTACCGGCGGGCATCCCGCGCTGGGCGAGATGCATCAGGAACCGGCGGGCCTGCCTTATGCCGTCCTCGATACGGAATGTGTCGTTGAGATACGGATCGTTTATAAGCCCCTTCCAGCCAAGCACCGATCTAGGCTTCTCGAAATACACGCGCATCACAAGAAACATCCTGTCGGAGACTTTGGCCGCAAGTGCCCCGAGCCGGGCGGCATATTCCCGCCCCTCGTCAAGATTATGAAGCGAACATGGTCCCGATATAACCATGAGCCTGCGGTCCTCTCCGTCCAGAATCCGCTCGATAGCCCGGCGGCTGCCGGATATGCTGCGGCGCGTCTCTTCGGTCTGAGGTATTTCATCGCGCATCTGGCGCGGCGTTTTGAGTATCTCAACGCTCCGGATATTCGTATTGTCTATACCGGGCAGCCTGTTCTCCATCGCATTCATGCGAATCTCCGGGTCTGTCACCATGTCAACAGAATTTTATTACCGCAGCGCTCAACACGCCGATCACGGCCCAGAGCGCCACGCCCTGCACCAGAGGCTTCACGCCGACATTGCGCACCGTCTTCACCGACAGCCCCGAACCTATGAGGAACAGGGTAACCGCCAGCCCCTTCTTCGCTGCCATGACAATGCCTTTTGAAAGCTGCTCCGGGAACGAAAGGTATGTGTTGACGATCATCGCCAGCACAAACAGGAAAATAAACCACGGAATGGGTACCTTGCGGCCCTTCTCCCGGAAAATGGCCATCGTCGCAAAAGCAAGCGGTATTATCCAGAGAGCTCTGGTGCATTTGATTATTGTAGCGGTCTCCATGGCCTTGTCGCCGTAGGCGGCACCGGCGCCCACGACCGAGCTTGTGTCATGTATCGCTATGGCCGCCCACTCGCCGAACTGCAACTCGTCGAACCCGAGAGCATGACCTATCGGAGGAAATATGAAAAGCGCAATGGCATTCAGCACAAACACCGTCCCGAGGGAAACCGAAATCTGATCGTCATCGGCCTTCACAACAGGCGCAACAGCGGCAATCGCGCTTCCGCCGCAGATAGCCGTGCCAGCGGAAATCAGGTACGACGTTTTGCCGTCCACTTTCAGCAGTTTGCCCAAAAGCCACCCGACACACATTACCATGATCACCGAAATTATGGTGAAGAGCATCCCATCCTTGCCGGAAGCGAGGGCTTCCTTTATGTTCATGCCGAACCCAAGCCCCACGACACACGCCTGAAGCAAAAACTTTGAAGTCTTTTTCGCAGTCTTCTGACAGACGGACCCGACCGTAAATGCAAAGGCCAATCCAAGGAACAGCGCCAGTGCAGGGGTCATAAACGGAAGCACGGATATAACGACACATACGGCAAAAAGAGCCTCGCGCCACCCGGGATTCGCTTTGTTTGCATTTGTTCCTGCGTTCGCAGGCAGTTTTTTGTCGTTGTTTTCCATCAATATCGTCTCCCAACTGTGTTGCGGCAGCCGCAAAAGGATGCACGCGCCGTCCTTTAAATAAAGGTTCGATATGATATGACTTTGCCGCCGCCAAATCAATCGGAAAACCCCGACCCGTGCAAAGCGCCATGCAAAGCGCGCACTGTGTCACAAAAACAGACTGCCCGACCGAACATGTGACGCGTCAAATACCCGACGCCGTACAATGGCGGCATGAAACGCATGAGCAGAAAGGCTGCGGCTGAATATTCGCGACGGCAGCGCCGCGCGTTATGGCACGCTGAAATCACGCTCCGCGGGGAAACGGCCGCCGGACAGGTTTTGCAGAGTGACAGGCTGCGGACGCAAGTACGCCGTCAGCCTGCTTCGGCGAACTCCGCGATTCCGCTGCCCACATCCAGTCGGAGGCAGGAACGTACTCTCCGCCCGGACGCAGTTCACGTCGCTGCCGGTTCGCGCCGGGGATTTGTTTTGTTTGAATTTGAAACGTCCTGTCGAAAGTGTATAATCTGAGCCGAAATTTCACTCTTCCGGAGTGTGCGGTTCTCCCGCCCCGCGCGCCCGGCTGAAAAGCTTTTTAGAAACGGATTCGGAGAAACCAGATGACCCAGATGACAGAGGCGCGCAAAGCGTCAGGCGGCGGATTCACGCCGCAGATTATGCGCGTGGCCGAACGCGAACGCCGCACGCCTGAATTCATACGCGAACGCGTCGCCGACGGACGCATAGTAATACCCGCTAACCGCATGCACACCAACCTTGACCCGTGCGGAATAGGACGCGAGCTTACCACAAAAATAAACGCAAACATCGGCAATTCCGCACTCTCCGGATGTCCCGGAGAAGAAGCGGCCAAACTCCGCATCGCGGTCAAATACGGCGCGGACACGGTCATGGATCTGAGCACCGGGGAAAACATTACGGAAATACGCCGCAGGCTCATTTCCCTCTCCACCGTGCCGGTCGGTACCGTGCCGGTCTACGAGATGGTCGCACGCGAAGGCGCCTCTTCCATTTCGGAAGAGCTTGTGCTGCGCGTCATGCGCGAACAGGCCGAGCAGGGCGTCGATTACATGACAATCCACGCCGGACTCCTATCCAGACTCGTTCCGCTGGCGCTCAAGCGCAAACTCGGCATCGTCAGCCGCGGCGGGGCGCTCCTCGCCGCATGGATGAAGGAAACCGGCAAAGAAAATCCGTTCTATACGGCTTTTGACAAAATCCTTTCAATATGTCTCGAGTACGACGTCACGCTCTCCCTCGGGGACGGACTGCGCCCCGGCTGCCTAGCCGACGCGTCCGACGAAGCGCAATTCGCCGAACTCGACGTGCTCGGAGAACTCACAGCCAGATGCCGCGCCGCCGGAGTGCAGGCCATGGTGGAAGGGCCCGGCCACATTCCTGTCGACCAGATAGAGATGAACATGCTCCGCGAACGTGAGAAATGCGCGGACGCCCCGTTTTACATCCTCGGTCCGGTCGTGGCGGACTGCGCCCCCGGATACGACCATATCACCGCCGCCATGGGCGGTCTGCTCGGAGCCTACTACGGCGCCGCCATGCTTTGCTACGTCACACCCAAAGAACACCTCGGACTGCCCAATCCGGACGACGTGAGACAAGGCGTGGCTGCATTCAAGATCGCGGCCCACGCCGCCGATATCGGAACACACAAACCGGGAGCCCGCGAACGCGACGACGCTATGAGCGACGCGCGCGCCCGTTTCGACTGGGAGGCGCAGTTCTCTCTCGCCATCGACCCGGACAGAGCCAGGGCCGGGCGTGAGGAGGCTATCAGGGAAAGTTCCGGAGAATCCAGTCTGCACGGCACGGAATTCTGCACCATGTGCGGGCCTGAGTTCTGCTCCGTCAGGCTCTCCGCAAAACTGAAAAAAGAGAACGCCACGGCAGCTGCTCAGTAATCTGCGTGCATGGGGAAAAAAATACGGGGAGGAAAATACGAATGAATGCAGCGTTGAAATCACTGATGGCCGCAGCCGCCGCATGTGCAGATATGGCGCACGCCGCTCCGCCCGTGTCTCTGCATCCGGACAACCCGCATTACTTCCTTTTCAGAGGCAGACCCACGCTTCTTATCTCCTCCGGAGAGCACTACGGAGCACTGCTCAACGCCGAATTCGACTGCAAAAAGTATCTGGATACGCTCGCAGAGGACGGATTGAACCTCACACGCACGTTCAGCGGCGTCTACGCCGAACCCGCGGGCGCATTCAACATCGCCTGCAATACCCTCGCCCCAGCCTCAGGGCAGCTTCTCTGCCCGTGGGCCAGATCCGACACTCCCGGATATGCCGGGGGCGGCTGCAAATTCGATCTCGAAAAATGGGATCCGGAATATTTTAAACGCCTTCACCAGTTCGTTTCCTACGCAGCGCAGAAAGGCGTCGTCGTCGAGTTCACTCTCTTCTGCACAATGTACAGCGATGAGATGTGGAACCTCAGCCCGATGAACGCTTCGAACAATGTCAACGGCATAGGCGGCGTCGGGAGGCTGGACGTGTTCACCGGTTCGGACCCGCGCCTCTTCGAATGCCAGAAACAGCTGGTCCGCAAAATCGTGCGTGAGCTCGCACCTTACGACAATGTCATGTACGAAATTTGCAATGAGCCTTATTTCAACAACGTGCAGGACTCATGGCAGCGCGCCGTTTCTGCCGTTATCACGGAAACGGAGAAGGAACTCGGCGTTTCACACCTCATTACGCAGAACATAGCAAATCAGCGCAAAAAAATAACCGACCCCGATCCCAACGTATCCGTGTTCAATTTCCATTACGCTTTCCCTCCCGATACGGTCGCCGAAAATTATGCGCTCAACAAACCCATCGGAGACAACGAAACCGGATTCAACGGCACTGCGGACGGCCACTACAGGATGGAGGCATGGTGCTTTATTCTCTCCGGCGGAGCTCTTTTCAACAATCTGGACTATTCTTTCGCCGTCGGATTTGAAGACGGCACTTATGATTTCCCCAGAGATTCACAGCCGGGCGGCGGCGGCCCCGCACTGCGCAGGCAGCTCGGATTTCTGGCCTCTTTCATGTCCAGAATTGATTTTGTGAAAATGTCCCCGGCCGGAAACGCGTTTTCGGCGGAAGCTTCTGGCGGAGGAAAGCCTGTTCAGGCAGCCCTGCGCGCCGCGAACGGAGTAATCGCCGCGTACGTCAAAGACGCTGCGTCGTGCAGAGCAGTCATGCCGGAGCAATTCTGCCGGGCAGAATGGTTCGACGCGGTACAATGCCGCCAGCTCGAGACGGTACCGCGGCACCGCGCCGAAAACGGAATAGCCGTTCTCAATGTGCCGCAGGGCGGATCCGGGGAATACGCGCTCATCCTCACTCCGGTATCACAGCCGCAGCAAAATTCCGGCCCCAAAAACAATTGAGAATACCATGACCGCAGGATCTCCAGCAGCTCCACTCCGGCGCAGCCGCAGGCTGCAAATCCTGTACGCGGCCCTCGCCGCGGTTTTCGCCCTCATGCTAATGCTGCCTTCCATCGTGGAATGGCGCGTTAACGCCATGCTCGCCAAAATCGCCGCCCGCGGCAACGCCTCCGCCAGAATAATACATTCCGGGCTTTTCCATACGGACGCATCGCTCGTGCTGCACGGCGAAGAACGCCGCGGCCCCGCCTCTGCCAGAATCAGCTCTCTCTCTGTAGAGTACAGCCCTATCGAACTGCTCAGGGGACGCATCGGCTCCATAAGCGTAAACGGAGTATCCGCCTCGGCAGTGTATACAAACGGCGTCTTCTCCGTCCCCGCCCTGAGCATCTTCACCCCCGCAGCCCTCCACGGCAAAGGTGAAGACCCGCAAAACCGGACCGGGGCACCTATGGATCCTTTTGAAACATTGAGAAACATTCCATTCTCTGTCGGCCGCATCCAGATTTCCGGTCAGATATGGCTCACCGCAGATTCCGAACGCATGTCCGTGCCTTTTTTCATACACGCTGAAACAGGAGACCGCGGGTTCAGGGACGGCGTCAAAATACGCGCGTCCGCCACGCTCAATTCATCCGGCGTATTTGTCACGGCGCACATCAACGCGGCGGAAGAAACGATATCTTCCAGCGTATTCGCATCCGTTTCATCCGATTCCATCCCCATATCCCTCAGGAGCGGCATGCCGGCATCTGTCAAATCCGCGTCCGCGGATCTGAAATGCGAGTCGGTTCTCGCGTTTTCCGGCGCAATGCCGGCAAATATATCTGCCGAAGCTTCCGCCAACATCTGGGCGGATACGTCCTCGGGGATATTCGAACTGCACCCGGCGGTTTCAATATCCGGCCCCGCCTCAAATGCTTCAGTCAAAATAACCGGACTCGACACCGCCATCTTCGGCATACCGCTTTCGGTATCTGTCGAGGACGGCGTGCTCGATATCGCTGAAACTTCGTTTTCCAGTTCCGTCAAAGCCGCCGCCGGACCCGCCGGATGCGTTTTCGACACAAAAATAAACAGATCCGGATTCAGCATTTCGGGCAGAGATTCACACCAGCCCGGCGCCGAATTCCCGCTGGGACAGAATTACGCGCTTAAATGCGGAACCGTATCCCTGCAGGCAGACGGTTCTTTCACAAACCTCACCGGAACGGCATGCGCCGAACTCGATGGCTGGCGGGTCATGCCGCGCGAAGGGCGCAGGAAAAACAACTCCGCACCCACCGCCTCTTCCGGGAAAATATCCGTACTGGCAGAATTTTCACCCGATGGCGCGTCAATAAAAGCCGGCGCCCCGGACATAGATATGTCCGGACTGCTCAAAGGCCTCGGAGCCTCTTTTTCCGCAGCCGCCCGCACCGGCAAGACCTCGGGACAGGCAACCGCTAACGGAGGCATGACCCTGCTTGCCAAACTCGGAGGAGCCGTTCCCCTGCGCTCGCATACAGAATTTCAGGCGTCCGGCTCCTGTATCTGCGCACAAACCGCAATATCCGCTGCCGGAGTCGACGCCACGCTCCAGACTTCCGTACGCGCAGGGATCGTTTCAAACGCTTTCACCATAACGAATCAGAGAATCGATCCTGACGCCATTGCCGGGCTCCTCCCCGCCGCGAAGGGGCTTTCTGCGGGGGGAACAGTCGACGCGCAGGCGTACTTTGTCTCCGGCGGCGGAATCCGGCAGAACGGCTCCTTTTCAATACGTCTTTCTGACGGATTTGCACGGTGGGAACAGCACGCATTCTCCGTGTCCAATATCGTGACCAGCTTCTCCATGCCCGCGCTTCCGGCACTTACAAGCGAAACAAGATACCTCGGATTTAAAGATTTGCGTTTCAAGGACATTCACATTGATTCCGGTGCAATACTCTACAGAATGCAGTCCCCGGACCGCTGGTTCGCGGACAATATTTCGGTTGACTGGTGCGGCGGCAAGCTGCGCACAGGATCAATAATACTGCCGCCTGATTTTGAGCGGGGCACCAGAATAACTCTGCACTGCGACAGAATCGGACTCGCGCAAATGCTCGAACAATTCGGCGTAGCAAAACAGGCAAGCGGACAGGGACAGCTCAGCGGAGTAATCCCGCTTAGCATAAAAAACCGGAAATTGTACGTGAATGACGGATACCTCTACTCCGCCCCCGGAGAAACCGGAACATTGAACATCACGCCTACCGATGAACTTCAATCCATGTCCCAAGCTTCCGGCGAAATGTCCCTCGCCGTGGATTCCCTCTCCAACTTTGAATATTCGTGGCTACGCACCGATATCACCTGCGAAGGCGGCGACCTGAAGCTCCGGCTCAGATTCGACGGCAAGCCCGCTAATCCGCTCCCGTATACCTTGGACGGAGGCTCAGTCGTGAAGATAAAAGGGAAAAGCGTCTTTCAGGGAGTCAATCTCGACATGTCTGTAAACATCCCCGTGAACGATATACTCCCTGGCTTCATCCCCGCACGCAGATAGCCCATGCCGGGCCCAGCCGATGCCGTCACAATCCCGTTCTGGCGTCCCGCGCGGCGCAGCCCCTAAACAAACCGGCGCAGAGAAAACCGCTCCGGCGTCCGGTTCCGTCCCAGCGCCGCATCGGAACAACATCATAAACGCACTCGGAGCGCTCCCCGCGCGCCCTCATGCGCACCTCACAGGCACAATGCGCTCCACGCGCGCCCATCACGCCCTCCCTACCGGCGCTGAACGTCCTCCTGCACCGGCACAATTGCGCCAAACCGGCATATGCCGGAACACAAGGAACAGCCCATACAGGCTACGGGATTTATCTTCGGTTTCTTCCCCCCGGTAAGCTCAATCGCCGGACACCCACACTTCAAGCAGGCCCCGCAGCCCTTGCAGACATCCTGCAAAATCATGCGCACGGGGCCGAGCCTGCGCTTCACATGAAGCGGACACGGGGCCCTCGAAATAATAAGCGACGGCTCCTCCGCTGCCAACTCTTCGCGCAGCGCCTCCGTGAAGCCCTTCTGGTCATAAGGACTGCACACTCTGATCCTGTCAATCCCGCATGCCCGCGCCACAGCCTCTATTGAGGCCTGTTTTGTCGCCTCGCCCATCAGCGTGATGCCCGTCCCCGGGTGCTCCTGATGCCCGGTCATTGCGGTAATCCGGTTGTCCGCGACTATCAGCGTGGAAATCCCCTTGTTGTACACCACGTCAAGCAGCCCGGTTATGCCCGAATGGAAAAACGTGGAATCCCCAACGATCCCGACAACCGGGCGCTTCTCCCCGGCCTTCTGCATGCCGTGCGCCATCGTGAACCCCGCACCCATGCACAATATTGTGTCCGTCCTGTTGAGCGGAGGAAATACGCCAAGGCTGTAGCACCCGATATCGCCGCACACAACAACATCAAAATGAGTAAGCGCGTAAAACATACCCCTGTGCGGACAGCCCGGACAAAGCATCGGCGGCCGTGACGGCAGCCCCTGCGCCTCCGGAGGCGGAGCAGGCAGTTCCGGAAGTTCTCTTTCGGGGAAAATCCGGCGCTTCACGCCGTATATCACCGACGGAGTTATTTCTCCGCACCTCGGCACCAGGCCTTTGCCTTCGCAGGCCAGCCCGAGCGACTTCACGTGCTCTTCGAGGATCGGATCCCCTTCCTCCACAACGATAAGCCTGTCTTTTCCACGGGCAAAGGATATAAAAAGCTCGTCTGGAAACGGGAAGCCCCAGCCTGTTTTCAGTACGGCGGCTTCCGGAATCACTTCCGCGCAATGGTACGCCGTGACGCCGTGGGATATTATCCCAAGCCTCGAATCCTGCGCTCCTATCACTCTGTTCAGCGCAGACCGCGCAGCATCGGCAGCCTGCGCATCCAGCCGCTCCTCCACCTTCACCCGCAGCTTGCGGCCCCAGACAGGCAGAGGCACAAACTGCTCCACATTACGCTCAAAAGCAACTGCATTCGCAGCCCGGGGACTCTTCCTCTCCCGGACGAGCCCCCTCGAATGGCTCACGCACGTCGTCGTCCTGAGAATCACAGGACATCTGTACCGTTCCGAAATCTCAAACGCCTCCGCCGTGAAATCGTACGCCTCCTCAGCATTTCCCGGCTCAAGCACGGGAACTTTGGCCAGACGCGCATAGTGCCGCGTGTCCTGCTCCGTCTGCGAAGAATCCTGTCCGGGATCGTCCGCCACCACGATCACAAGACCGCCGCACACGCCGGTATACGAAAGCGTCATGAGCGGATCCGCCGCCACATTCAGCCCCACCAGCTTCATTGTCACCAGCGAACGCGCCCCTGCCACAGACGCGCCCGCCGCCGCCTCCAGCGCCACCTTTTCATTCGGCGACCACTCGCAGTACACGCCGAGAGGCGAAAATTTCACCAGCTCTTCAAGTATTTCGGTGGACGGCGTGCCCGGATACCCGAACGCCGTCCCCACACCGGACGCGTACGCCGAATGCGCAATCGCCTCGTTTCCCGAAAGCAGCGTTACCGACGCCGGCTCCTCAATTTCCGCACCCAAAACCGCCTCCGCAACGCTGATCAGGCTCTTGTGCAGGCCTTCACAGCCCGCGCAAAACCATCTGCCGAATTCTTTATAACACTGTCTTCCACGCAAAACGCTATGCGCACATACCCTGACAGCCCGAAACCGCTCCCCGGCACCACGAGCACGCGCTCTTTGACAAGCTCGTCTACAAACGCGCGGTCGTCAGGAACCGGCGACTTCGCAAAGAAATAAAATGCGCCTCTGGGCATTACGAAGTCAATTCCGGCCGCCCGAAGCACATCCGCCATCATCTCGCGCCTGCGTCTGTACACTGCCACGTCCACAGTCGCCGAAAGGCAAGTCTGCAAAATGCGCTGCCCCACCGCCGGAGCATTCACAAAACCGAGAATTCTGTTCGCAAGTATAAGCCCGGCGACAAGTTCCCCGGCATCGCCGAAAGACGGGCATACGGCCAAGTAACCCACTCGCTCGCCCGCAAGAGAAAGGCTTTTGGAAAAAGAACCCACCACAACAGACGCATCGTACAGCGAAAACACCGACGGAATAGGAGCGTCTTCGTAATTCAGCGTCCGGTACGGCTCGTCCGACACCAGATACACAGGCCTGCCGTTCTTTTCCGAACACCGTTTCATGGCCGCCGCCAAATCCCTGAGCTCAGACTCCGTGTATATCTGACCTGTGGGATTGTTCGGGGAATTGATAATAACGGCGCGCGTACGCGGCGTCATCGCCGCCTCCATCGCCGCCGTATCCAGTGAAAAATCCGGCAGCCGTGCCGGCACCGGAACAAGCTTGCCGCCGAAATTTCCCGCGTAGGAACCGTATTCCACAAAATACGGACTCGGGCAAATCACCTCGTCGCCAGGCTCCAGAATCGCCCTGAACAGAACATTCAGCCCCCCCGCGGCGCCGCACGTCACGACAATATTGTCCGGCGGCGTCGCAGCTCCCTGCTCCTCGCTTACCTTGGCGGCGAGCGCAGCCCTGGTCTCCGGATAGCCGACGTTGGGCATGTAACCTATGGAAAAAGGCTGATCCGCCCCGCTGCCAATTTCCAGAATAGCCTTCTTTACCTCCGGAGGCGGAGCCAGATCCGGATTGCCGAGACTGAAATCGTAAACGTTGTCCACCCCGTATTTTTTCTTGAGCTCTATGCCCGCCTCAAACATACGCCGGATCATCGAAGAACCGGAAATCTTCCCGCTGAATTCCGCCGAAAGTGCTTTCATTGACATTTTCTCCTTTTGCCGCCGCAGGCGCTGCGCCCTCCGCACGGGCGCACACGCCGTCAGACCGTTTCGTAAAATACCCGTTTCGCCTTGCCTTCCTGCCGCGGAAGGGAGCCGGGCTTGTGAATATCGCCGTGCGGTGAAAATCCCAAATCCTCTTTGAGCTGCTTCTCCACCATATATCCGGTGACGCCATCCTCCGCCTCCACATCTATGCGCAGGCGCTTGATACCGTCGTGATCCTGTATCGTCATGCGGTAGTTCGGCAGCACGCCCGGTATTTTCAAAAGCGACTGCTCCACCTGCGCCGGGAAGAAATTCACGCCGGAAATAATCAGCATGTCGTCTATGCGGCCGCGAATTTTGTCCAGCCTGATGTGCGTGCGGCCGCAGCCGCACCGCTCCCGCGATACCACCCGGCTCAAATCGCCCGTCTTGAACCTTATCACCGGCAGAGCCTCACGGTTCAGAGCCGTCACCGCCACCTCGCCGAACTCCCCGTCCGGCAGCACATGCCCCGTGTCATGATCCACGATCTCCACAATATACTGGTCTTCCCACACGTGGATGCCGCTGTGCTCCGGACAGTCCATCCCCAGCGTGCCCACGCCCCCAGTCTCCGTCATGCCGTATACATCGAACGCCTCCAGCCCCAGACCGGACTCTATGCGTTCCCGCATGGACTCCGAAAAGGTCTCCGCGCCAAAAATTCCGATCTTCAAATCCGGCAGCTTCTGCCCGGTCTCTTCCAGCACCTCCATTATCCGCACCGCGTACGAAACCACGCCCGTGAGCACACGCGTGCCGAAATCCCCCGCAAGTTTTATCTGCCTGAGGGTGTTGCCAGCACCGCACGGCAGCACGAACATGCCGGCCGCACGCGCCCCGTGATAGCACCCGAAACCGCCGTTGAAAAGCCCGAATCCGGGCGTCACCTGACACACGTCGCCGCGCCGCGCCCCAGCCATCACATAGCAGCGCGCCATGCACTCCGCCCACTGAGCAATGTCGCCCGGAGTATACGGCATCACAACAGGAGTGCCCGTTGACCCGCTCGACATATGCATCTCGGTTATCTCTTCCCTGCCCACGCAGCACATCCCCAGAGGATACTGTTCACGGAAGTCGGCTTTGCTCATAAACGGAAGCCTTTCAATATCCGCCAGACCGCGAAACTCATCGGGGTTCACACCGGCTTCATCAAAACGCTTCCTGAAATACGCATTCGCTCCGTACACCCGCCTCACAACGCGCCTCAGACCCTCGTCCTGCGCCGCCAGTATGCCGCTGCGGGGCATCTTTTCCGCCTTCTCATTAAAATAGTTCATACCTGCCTCTCTTTCCTCCGAAATACCACGTCCGCACGGTTCACCCGCCGCTTACAGCCCGCGCCCGAAATCAAACGCCGCGAGATTCCTCTCCGCAAAATCTTTCTTCACCGACAGCTCCACCGCCCTGCGCCATGTCTCGTATGGGATCTGCTTTATCTCCGCCGACAGCACCCCCACCATTATCGTGTTCGCAAGACGCGCGTCCCCAAGCCCCGCCGCGTCTGCCGCATAGTCCCTGTACACCAGCCGCGGAAACACCCGGGCCAGGCGCTCCGGCACATCGCCGGGATATTCGGCCGCCCCGGAAGACACCGTCACAGGCACCAGACTCTGCGCAGAAACCACCGCCAGACCGCCGCGCTTGAGGTAATGCGCACACCGCAGCGCCTCAATGTGCTCAAGCGCCGCAAGCACATCCGCTCCTCCCTCCATTATTAGAGGGCTGTGCGCAGCATCGCCGAACTTGATCTGCGCCCGCACGGACCCGCCGCGCTGCGCCATGCCGTGCGTCTCGTTCGAACATACGCTCCAGCCCGCTTCCTTCGCCGCCAGCGCAATTATCTTCGCAGCCAGAAGTATCCCCTGCCCCCCGACGCCGGTAAGCAACACACTCACATTCATCCGGAAAATCCCCCGTCTCCCGCAATTAAAAACACGATGACGGGAATCGTATCACACAAGCATGTTACTTTCAATAGTAAATTTTGATTCACACTCTCGCTGCAACCATGTAAACCGCATCACCCCTCCGGACTTTCACTGGACACTCCAGCGTAACCGTGGAGCCGCCCGGCACGGGCCCCGCAGCCGGAACCCCGTCCATCAGCGGCGCTTCGGCGCATATCTCCACGGAACCCGTCGTACTTCCCTGAACAAGCAGTCTCGCACCCGGGTAAAAACCGCCGGAATACAGCAGTATTTCAGCCACCCGCGGTTTCGCAAAATAATTTGTCACTATGCCTATGCGGCTCTTTGTTTCAGTAGCAAGATTCGACGCCCCGTCCGCGGAGAACTGATCCGCCCCGGGCCGCCCGAAATACAGTCCCGGACCAAACCCTCTATTATAAACCCTGCGGCACTGCTCCGTGAGTTTTGCGGAAAGCTCCGGGGTAAACGTGCCGTTCAGAACCGCGTCGCGCCCAGTACGGTACGCATCTGTAACCACTGCGACGTACTCCGGATTGCGCGCCCTGCCCTCTATCTTGAACGCCGCCGCGCCGGCCTTCATCAGTTCCGGCAGGAACGGCAGAGAGCACAGATCCCTCGCTGAAAACACCGTGTGCCCGCCCACCTCGAATTCCGCGGCATCGCCTGAGCGCGGCTCCGATTCCCTCACCAGATACCGTTTCCGGCACGGCTGACGGCACTCGCCGCGATTCGCCGACAGCCCGTACGCCTCGTGCGACATGAGACACCGTCCCGACACCGCCACGCACATCGCGCCGTGTACAAACATCTCAATCTCCACTCCCGTGGAGGCGGCAATGCGCGCCGCCTCGTCCAGAGAGCATTCCCTTGCAAGCACAATGCGGCTGAAGCCCGCTTCGGCCAGAAATCCGGCTGCCGCGCTGTTGGAGCACGACATCTGCGTGGACGCATGAGCGGCGAGACCGTGACGGCGGCACGCCTTGAGCGCCGCCCAGTCCGAAACTATAGCCGCGTCCACCACCCCGCAAACCTCACCCACGAGTTCATCCACCGCGGCAATTTCGTCCTCAAAGACGATTGTATTCAGCGTCAGGTAAAGCCGGGCCCCCGCACGGCGGCACCTCTCCGAAGCCTCCGGAATATCGCAGCGCGGAAACGACGCCGACGCTCCGCATCGCATGTTGAATGCGTCGGTGCCGATGTAAACCGCATCGGCGCCGTTGTCGAGAGCCGCCTGAAGACAGGCCATGGTACCCGCCGGAGCAAGGATTTCCGGGCTGCGCGCCGCGCAGCCCGTCTCAGCAGCGGACGCCATGCTCACCGGATGAGCCGCACGGTTCGCGGCATCCGCCCCGCAAGCGGCGCCGCATATTCAATGAATTCCCCGGTTACGTCACAGCCGGATTCTGAAATGAACCCGTCCGGCATGCGTCTGGTCTTCCCGGCAACGGAACTCAAAGCCACCAGCTTGTACCCGGCGCAGTAAGAAGCCCCATCTCCCTCACGCGTTATCGCTATCGAGCCCGAGTCCGCATCCCCGGAGAAAGCCGCGCGCACGGCCTCCTCACCGGCCCTGCGGGCCTCCCTGCTGTCTACGGGAGATACTGCGCCGGGAAAACTGCGCTGTATGTACCCAAACGTATCGGACCGCACGCGCCGTATGCCAAGCGTGTTTTTTACCTCCGCGGCCAGCATGTCCCCCAGAGCGCCGGTACCGCTGAGCTGTATGTTCCCGTGAGAGTCGCGCTCCGTAGCCCCAGCAACGGCCACTGGAACGCCCCCGCTCCCGCAAATCCCCTCGGACACCGCAGCCACACACCGGCCGTATTTGCTCATTACCCGATCAACGTCGCTTACAAACGCACTCATTGAAAAAGTGCGTTCCGGCAGATAGATCAGATGCGGCCCCCCTCCGGCAGAGCGGGCCAGAGCTGAAGCCGCCGTAAGAAACCCGGCGTGCCGCCCCATCACAATGTTTATCTTGACCCCGCCCAGCGCAAGATTGTCGAGATCGTCTCCCAGAAACGCCATCGCCACAAACCTCGCCGCGCTCCCGTATCCGGGCGTGTGATCGTTCTCGCACAAATCGTTGTCTATCGTCTTGGGGATGTGGAAACACCTCAGCGGGAAACCGTCGGCGGCGGCGATCGACGCCATAATCGACGCCGTTTCCGCTGAATCGTTGCCGCCGATGTAGAAGAAAGCGCCCACAGAATGCTCTTTGAACACCTCAAACATCCGGCGGCAGTCATCCTCAGTCGGTTTGTGCCTTACGCTGCCAAGCGCGGAAGACGGCGTCGAAGCCAGCGTCTTCAACTTTCCGGCCCCAAGCCGGCGCATGTCTATGAACTCCCTGTTCAGCACGCCGTCTATGCCGTGCACCGCACCCAGAATGTTCCCCGCATGCGGCTCATCAAGCGCCGCGCTTACGGCACCCGCCAGGCTCTGGTTTATCACCGCCGTAGGGCCGCCGCCCTGCGCTATCACAATATTGACCTTTTTTCTGAGCATATTCCCTGCCATTACCCGACCTCAAAAAGAATCCTTAACCTCGGCGAACCTCCTCGCGGCGTCCCTCAATATCCGCTCGGTCGTTTCCCAGTCTATGCACGGATCGGTGACCGACACACCGGGCTCCATCCTGTCCCGATCCCTCCTCATCGGCTGGCTGCCCCACTCAAGATACGACTCCAGCATGAATCCCACTATCGATCTGTTCCCGTTTTCGATCTGCTTCATGACATCATCAAGCACTTCCGCCTGACGGCCGGGATCAAGCTTGGAATTGCCATGGCTGCAGTCCACCACAATACGCCGCGGCAGCCCCGCCTCCGCCAGGGCCTGCTCCGTGGAAGTGATGCTGAAACTGCCGTAATTCGGCGCGCCGTCTCCCCTGAGCACCACATGCGTGCACGAGTTCCCTCGCGTACGGCACACGCAGAGCGAACCGTTCTCGTCAATGCCCAGAAAAGCGTTCGGTCTGGATGCTGTGCGTATTCCGGAGATCGCCGTTTCCACACCGCCGGGATTCGGCGCGTTTTTGAAGCCCACGGGAGTGGACAGCCCGCTCGCAAGAGACCTGTGAGCGTTGGACTCCGACGCCCTCTGCCCAATCACCGTCCACGAAATCAGATCGCCGATGTACTGCGGCACTACCGGATCGAGTGCCTCCGTGGCCGCGGGCAGCCCCATCCTCGCAAGATACGCCAGAAACTTGCGCGCTACACGGACCCCCTGCTCTATCCGAAACGTGTCGTCAAGGAACGGATCGTTTATGAGTCCCTTCCAGCCCGCCGCCCCGCGCGGCTTTTCAAAATACACGCGCATCACGATGAACAGATCATCCGCCAGTTCCCCCGCCAGCTCATTCAGCCTGTTCGCGAACTCCGTGGCCCCTTCAATGTCGTGTATCGAACATGGTCCCACCATCGCCAGCAGGCGCATGTCTACCCCGTCCAGAATGTCCGCAACCGTGCGCCGGAACGATACCACCGCCGCACGGTGCTTCGCGGATATCTGTATCTCCCGCTTTATCTCGCCCGGCGAGGGCATATGCTCAAAACCCGATATGTTCACGTTGTCTTTCATAGACGGCTCCATCACATATCCAAACTGAAAACCAGTTTCCTCACTCCGGGCTCCACAGCCCGCACCCTTTCCAGCAGCTTAGCCGCCCAGAACCTCGACAGCTCGGCGTACCAGGCTGAATTCTGAACACTGATTATAAGCCGTCCGTCCGGCAGAAGCTCCCGCGGACGGCTGTGCGCCGCCACATCGGCGGACGACAGCTCTTCCCATCTGGCGGACAGTTTCTCCGCGACCGAAACGCGACCCACCCCCAGCGAAGAAAGCACCTTGCCGAACCTGCTTCCCGCCGCCGCAGGCTCCCGGTACGCCGCATCCGGACTGGAATAGAGGTACGCCTCCCGCACGTGCCTCACCCATTCCGGCTCGGAATCGCCTTTTACCGCCGCCTCCGCATTCACCGGAATCACCTGCCGTGAACAATGCGCGCCGCTCCGGAGCCTTCTTCAATGCGGCCCACGGGTATGGGGGCCGCTCCGGCGCGCTCTAGCGCGTTCAGCGCGCCCGCCGCCGACTTCATCGACACGCATATCACATACCCGATTCCCATGTTGAATACGCGGAACATCTCGTCCGTATCCACAGATCCAGCCTCCTGCATCCATTCGAAAATACGCGGAGGCTTCCAGGAGTCTGCGTCAAATACCGCGTCAACGCCCGCAGGCAGCATTCGCGGGACATTGTCCACCAGCCCGCCTCCCGTAATATGCGCCATTCCGAGAATTTTTACCCCGGCGGAACGCACGGCCAGCACCGGCTTCAGAAAACTGGAATGCACGGCCAGAAGAACATCGCGGAATTTGCGTCTGGTGCCCGGGAGCACGTCGTCAAGCGTCTTGCCCGCCGTCTCGAATATAATCTTGCGCGCCAGCGAATACCCGTTTGTCTGAAGACCCGTCGACGGCAGCCCGATAAGCACGTCCCCAGGCTTTATCCTCTCTCCAGTCACCAGATCGCGCTTCCCGGCCACACCCACTATGGTTCCCGTCAGATCGTACTCTCCGTCTGGATACAATCCCGGCATCTCAGCCGTCTCCCCGCCCAGAAGCGCACAGCCGTTCTCCCTGCACGCCTTGCACAGTCCCGAAACCACCGATGCGAAAACCTTCCCGTCCAATTTCGCGGCCCCGATGTAGTCCAGAAAAAACAGCGGCGTAGCGCCCTGCGTGAGAATGTCGTTCACACAGTGATTCACAAGGCACTGCCCCACCGTATTGTGAACACCGGCCATCACGGCGATCTTAAGCTTCGTTCCCACACCGTCTGTCGAGGCGACGAGTATCGAGTCCCTGCCGGGAGATTTAAACAAACCGCCGAAGCGGCCGATGTCGCTCAGCACCATGTCCGTCCTGGTGGATTTCACGTCGGCCTTTATCGCCTCCAGACCTCGCGTCATCTCATCAATATCAACTCCCGCCTCGGCATACGCCGACTTCTTCTTATCTTTCGCAGCCATTTACAGCCTTCCGTATCCGTGTTCGATAAAAACGACAATATTTTCGCCCCGGCCGACGCCTAACGCCCCCCCGAGGCCAGCACCCTTCTCACAATATCACCCGTGGACGAAGGCGCATCCTCCGATTCCATCACGCGCCTGACAGCCTCCGCAGCGCCCTCTTGAGAATGCCCCAGCGCCACAAGCGCAAGAACCGCATCCCTTGCCGCAGCCCCCGCGGGTGCGCCTGCGCATGGCCCGCCCGCATACGCTTCAAACGGATTTACCTTGTCGGCCAGCTCAACGGCAATCCTCTCCGCCGTACGCTTCCCTATCCCGGAAATGCCCGACAGCCGCCGTATGTCCCTGTTCGCAATGCTCGAGAGCAGATCCCTTATTCCCATTCCGCTCAAAACACCCATCGCAAGCTTCGGCCCGACCCCGGAAACACCCGTGAGCAGCCTGAAAAGATTACGCTCCGCATCCATCGCGAACCCGTACAGCGTGTACGCGTCTTCCCGCACCTGCTCATGCACAAAAAGACGGCACTGGCCCCCCGAAGGCGGCAGACTGTCGTACGTGGTAAGAGAAACGACAAGTCCGAACCCGATTCCGCCCGCGTCTATAACCACGTAAGACGGCTCTTTCGACAGCAGCTCTCCTCTGATAAGCTCAATCATTAACGCCCAGCTCCCGCACCGTCATTCTGTAATCCGCACGCTGACACCGCGCGGTACGAACATGAACAGCTCTTCCACATCACCGTTATTCATGCGCACACATCCGGCGCTCGACTGCTTGCCCAGCGAGGAATCATCCCACGTGCCGTGGATCCCATACCCGCTCACTCGCGGCGTCTCCCCCGTAGCTTCAAGCGCAAGCCATCGGGTACCAAGAATATTTTCCGGATCCCCGTACGGGATGGCATTGCGCCCGTCGCCGGGCCACCACGCCGGTTCCTTCACCTTGTCCGAGACCCTGTACGTCCCTACGGGAGTCTTGCCGTAAGCCCCGGTACCCACCGTATAACGCTTGAAGAATCTCCCTCCGAGCTTCAGAACAAGCGTGTTCGCCCCCTTGGAAACCTCTATGGAAAATTCCGGATGATCCGGAAAAACCAACCTGTTGCCCGGCCGTATTCGAAGCGGATCCGAGATGTTGTTGCTCTTCATTATCAGGTCCACAGGACAATTGTACTTCGACGCGATGGCGGAAAGAGAATCTCCGTATTCGATCACATACTCCGTCTTCCCTGACGTAAGGCGCGGGGTTGTAAGGAGTTCCACGTTCAGCTTCCCGATCTTGTCCTCAAGCCGTTTAATCTCAGCCTTGCCGAGATTGCTGGCGCGCTCCAGAATATCCGTATACTTCTTCACGGCGGACTCAAGCTGACCGGAATTTTCCAGATTCTCCGCCTCGTTGAAAGCTTTCTTGACCTCTTCCGCAGGCATCGGCGGCACAACAGCCGGTCTAGATAGTTTTTCAGAGGTTGCCTCAGTGTCCGCCGCCGGTTCATCCACAACGGGCTGCGCAGATTCCGCAGCGTCGTATCCGTCCGCACTGTCCGCCGCCTCAACGACGTCAGTCTCTTCTTTGGAACGATCCTTCTCGTCCCTTCCGCCAAAAATCAGAAAAGCGACGACCAGAGCGAGAATTACACCCGCCGCGGCAAGCAACCAGGGAGTACGCTTGACGGTATATAAGTCGCTGAGATCCTGATTGTACATGTCTTGCCCCCCGTAAAATTATCGCGCAAATTCCATACCGAAAGTTATTTACTCATTTTATCAAAAAAAATAAAAAACTGCAATCCCGCATCAGATCCGCAGTTGTTCATAGTTATGGACACCAAGCCCAAAAAAGGAAAAACCCCATTGGTCAAATTCAAGGACACCGAACGGGGACTTTCTTTCTATCATGAAAGGGCATGAAAACTATGGCCAACCAGACATTCTCGGATATCCTTCCCGACAAAAGGAACCAGTACGCCCGCCTGAAAAGCAAAA
>CASEAR010000040.1 GCA_949285835.1 uncultured Verrucomicrobiota bacterium
GGTGACCGACGAAGAAATCGCCTACCTGCAGCACCTTCTCACAAACTACCCCCGTCCATCGTTCCTCAACAAGAAAGCCAGCGCATGAAAATCTTCTCCATCCTACCACCCTCGCTGCGGCATTTTACTTGCATTTCTCACCGGCGCAAGGCGATGTGGAGATGGACGAAGCGCACAAAGGCGATTACCGGACACGGCAGGTTTGACGGACTGGTAGATCGGGCGGTTGACACCGTGAATGAAGTAGTGGCGGGAGTGGTTGACCGAGCGAGAGCATGGCTGTCCGGACGGGCAAAACAGAATGCGTTTCTGGATGCAATGCTCCGGGGCGATTACGAGGATGCGCAAAGACTTGCGGGGGTAGCTCTGCCCGGACTGGCAAGGGATGCCGGCATTAAAGAGAAGACGGTTGCCAAGACATCTCCGGAAACAGAAGCGAAAGAACCGGAAACGGCAAAGATAGAAGCCGGACAATCCGAACCGGACATTACAGGCGAAAATCCGGGCAAAGAAGTTTTTGAAACCGAATCCGAGGAACGCTCGGAAAATGTGATGCCGGAAGAAGAGGCGGTCAGAACATTGGCCGAAGATGCTGTTAAAATAAAACAGGAACAAAAGATTCCGGTGCCGATTCGTTGTTCTGTAGAAGCGGATGAGAACAGAAGCGCGCAGATGCGTCTGCCGAAGAGTATTTCAGAGGCACAGCGTATGTTGCGCGATGCTGGTGTAGTTGGCAAGGCGCTGAAGAATAGGGCGCTTGGATACATTGCCACTATCAGCGCAAGGGGCGTCTCGAAGATGGGAAGCGAGGACGCGTTCAAGAAGTCTGTAAACTCGCGGCTTCACGCGTTGGCGGTGGCCAACGCGGACAAACTTTTCGAGGTTGCGTATGACGAAATCACGCACGAGGATTCACACCGGAGGGGTGATGTTGTACAAATACATCGCCTTGCGTCCATCATGCAAGACCCGGAATCGAAAAAGTTCGTTCCGATCATGTTGACGATGGTAGAATACGAGAGACACGGCAACAAGGTTTACACGATTGAAGCGATTGACGTCAACGCCATTGAATCGGATAAAAAAGCGAAGTCCGCAGGGCAACTGGCGGACATGGTTCATGAAGAACCACCTCACGCCCCGATTGCGGACTTCAAGAGGAGTATTGCACAAAAGGCCGAAGAAGTCAACCGTGAAATGCGCGGCGATATTTTCGACGTGGAGATGGGCGAAGCGGTAAGGCTTGACCGGGAATATTTTGACGCTCTGGAACGCGGAGATATGGGCGCTGTCAGAAGGATGGTTGAAGAGCGGGCTGCGATTCTTGCGCCAAATGCAATTCCGGAGCAGGCCGCATCCTACAAGATGCGCACGGAGAAACCGCCGAAAAAGACGATTCGCGGATACAAGATGTTTTATGTGAATCCTGCGACGGGCCGCCCCTCTGCGTTGTTTGTAAACGGGCTTGACGATCTGCCAATGAACGTGTGGCTCGACGCGCAGGACGCGTATCATTTCACTGCGGCAAACGGTAAGGCTTATGTGCCGTCTACCAGAAATCCGAACGCAGGAAAGGGAGGCAAGACGGGGGCATCTGTCAAAATACCGAACGACAAGGTGCGCGGAGAACTCTTAGATCGCGGTTTTGTGACGGATAAAGCGCAGAACGTGACCGCTCTAGCCTATAGGCCGGGTTGGCATGGCGGAGATTTACCTTTCTTCCCGCAGGGCGGAAGAAAGGTTGAAGGCGTGCCGTACGATATGGTGCATGCGTGGAATCAGGTTGTTTTCGAGGTGGAATTTGCGGCGGACAAAGACTACACCAGAGAGGCTTCCGAGCAGCAGAAAGCAAGAAACAAGGACGGCACAATAGATCCCAAGAAAGCGGATTTGCAGTACATGCCAACGGACGGATTCTACAAGTATAACACAAATCCGAAACTCCAGAAGGGCGGGCTTGGCAACTGGATGATTTCCGGTTCCATGAAAATTGTCAGGGCATTGTCTCAAGAAGAGTGTGACACAATTCTCAGAGAAAAAGGATTTGAGCCTCAGCTCTGGGAAGGTGGCAGCATGGATCTTGCAAAACTGGGATATACCGGACCGGTATACGACGCGGCTCGTAAGACGCTGGCGCCTGTTACAAAAGATGATTCCGGCGAAATTATCCCGCTGTCCGAGAGATTCGACATGACAAATCCCGACATAAGGTACTCTGTAGAGGCGGATTCGGACGGCACGACGCTCAGCGAAGGGCAGGCAGAGTACTTTGCACAAAGCATGGTGCGCGATGCGGCTGGGCGGCTGAGGAAGGCGTACATCGGAGGGGATGACGTGCTGGACGCATACAAGTGGGATGTAGCGAAAGTGCGCGACGGGAACTTTGGGCGGGGGTTCTACTTTAGTCTGACGCGTCCGGAAGAAGGGACGGATTCTGCTTCGGCTGTTTATCTGGATATCAGGAGGCCGTACGTTCCGGAGGATAACGAGAGCAGTGTGGATACGGATTTTCTCAAGACGCAGGGGTATGACGGCGTCGTTTCGGGCGATACGGCGGTGGCATTCTATCCGGAACAGGTAAAAGCTGTGAATAACCTCAAGCCGGTGATGACATCTGACGGACGCGCAGATTCGAAAGGAGTTGTGGAAGGTGACGAAAATACACTTGCTTCCCGGGTAAAAATATCTACAATGTTGAAAGGTCAGAGGGATAACTATGATAGATTACGACAGCATAAACAAAAACATCTTGAGGGAACCCCTGAGTACGGGGATGACTTTAGGCGAGTACAAGCAAGCTGTCTTGGACTATCTGACCGCGACGTATCCGATTTTCATAAAGGATTTCGAGAAGTTGACGAAGGACTCCGACAGATACTTGCGAGAGCATTTGGAGTTGAACTTGCCTCCGTACGCGCTCGGGGCGGGAATGGTGTCAGGACTCTTGTAGACCCCGACGGGCATACAGCCGATTTTATATTAGACGTCGATGGGCAGGTATTCCATGACATATTTGAGATAGTCCGCCGATATCTTCCGAACGGCGAACTTGTGGATTTGCACGAGAGCTATGACAATTGCGTCTGTTATATTTCTACGGACGGATTGTGCGGATTTGCCGTCGAGCAGAATGGTAATCTTGTTTCTGTTTTCAATTTGAAGAATAAGGATGAATATCGTTTTCTCCGCGCACTTGGAAACTCCGGCTTTCTTGACGAGTGTGGTGCTACGCATCTTGACGGATATTGCTCAACAAGGCAGCCGTTGGATGTAATCTACGCTAAGACGCTTGGCTGGCAAGTTGCGGCCATAAATGAGTATAACATGGAATTCGACCACGATGATATCGCGGAGAACCATGGGAATCCGAACATCGCATTCATGGTGAACGTTCCGGCGGGCATAAAGATTCGGCAGGAACATTTTGGCAAGGACGACTATGACGCCGCGGGCGCACATGCAATTGCCGAGGTGGAGCGTGTGTTGTCTATGGTTGACCGTGACGGCATCGATTTGGAAGAGACAAAGCTTGATCAGGAATATTTTGAGTCATTGGACGCCGGGCAATGGAGCCAGGCAGACCGAATTTTGAAGGAGGCGGCAGAGGCCGCCGGATATGTCCCACAGAGCACATCCGCCAACGATGTCAAGGTTGAGAAAGTGCTGAATCTGTGGAAGTCTCCGGTGCCGCTTGAGCTTAAGCTTGAGATGCTCACGTGGCCGGTTATCGAAAAGTCTCCGTATTCTTACTCGTACTACAATGCAACAGGAATCAGCTGGAATTTCAAGCCGGACCGCTCTCTGCGGGTCTCCGACCATTGGAACTTTTGGAGCCGCGATCAGCAGCACTGCCGGACGGATAGGGAGGTGCCTGCAAATTCGTGGACGCTTGCGCAGTATCATGCGGAAGACGGCCTTTATCACGTCATCAAAAGTATTCCGGCGGGAAGAAGAGGTGATGCAGACGAAGTTAATAAGAGCATGGAGGATTGGGAGGAAAAGGTCTGGCAAATCCTCAAACAAAAACATCAATTAAGATTTGCCACTCGAATCGGGCGACGGGTACGGGCGGTAGATATCAATACAGGAGACGTCATTGAGGGCGTCGTGCAAAAGTGGAATGATCGTTCCTATAACTATGGGGTGAACAGAAAATCCGGCACATATACATTGACGCTTGACGATGGGTCGATAAAGCAGCTTCCTGCATCAAAATATGACATAAAGTTTCTTTCACCACCGTTGGAAGATATCGGACGATCGAGAAAATCTAACGGAGTTAAAGTGCGGGCGACCCGAAAAAGTGACGGAGAGTCGTTTGACGGTGTGGTCAAGAATTTCACTCAATACTTCTTTGGCGCAGACAGCATATACGACATTGCGGCAGACGACGGCACGGAGAAAAGTGTCAGTCTGGCGGAATACGAAGTGTCGTCTCTGGAGCCATCAATAGACGACCGTTTCAAAGAATTGGTGTCGTGGGATTTGCCTTTTGACGAACCGAAATATATTCTGAAACGGGAAGACCCGACAGCGCCGCCCAAGCTCATAAACACGGTGGTCTTCGATGACGCCGGCAACATCATACCGCCGTCGCAGCGTTTCAATATGCGCAAGCCTGATCCGCGCTACTCTATCGAGCCGGACGAGAGAGAGCTCACGCCGCTGGACATTTCCGGGTTGAAGGTAAAAGAAAGTTTTGCGCAACAGGACAGGGAGAAGGATAGCGCAGGCAACGAGGTTCTGCGCGTCCATCTCCCGGAAGACTTTGATCCGGGCAAGGAATCCGTTCTTGACGCAATGTATAGATGCGCAATTGAAAATGCTACGCAGCTTTCCACCATTGTGGGAGAGACTGCAGCCGGAATTCCCGGCGCTAAGGCCTTAATGCGGCCTATTGGCAAAGATCCGAATGACACATACTCTTTTGGCTATGCAGTGAAGGGAAGCGCCCGTGTTATACAAAAAGCGCAAACCGACTATAACGGAGACTATCAGCGCGTGGTAGACTTGACCGGCGGCACGATAGCGTTGCCGGATAACGCCAACTATCAGGACGCTATCGATGCATTGAAGAGAACTTCGGAAGCAAGGGGCGCACATGTTGCCAAAGTGAAAAAGTTCAGAATCGGCGAGTACGGCTACCAAGATATAAAAGCGTCGATTCGCTTTGCAAACGGCGGAATAGGCGAGGTTATTATTGTCTCAGACCACGATAACTATGTGAAACTTAATCGCGGAGGACACATCGCGTACGAAATTACACGAATACTGGGGCCCAAGGCAGCATTGGATCCTGCAATCCACAAATGCTATATGGAGTGGGAAATTGTAGGCAAGATGGTTTACTTCCGCTCGCGTTCGGCCTTGGAGGCTTTTTCCCGTGCCAAAGCAAACGCTTCATCTTCGCTTAATGCCTTAATAGATGATGCGTTTAAAACGACCTCTATCAGCTCCGGCGACATATCCTTGCTGAAGTCGTTGGTCTCGGGGTCCCATACCATTGGGCCGTATCCGGATCCCCAGAAAACGGTGTCGGAATCTTTATCTAAAAAGTACATTTCATATTCCTCTCTTGATTACTCAAGGAGTGTAACACCGGAGGGCGGAGAAAGTCAAATTCTCACTCGCGGCGATATTTCCGACGTGAAAATGGACGAAGCGCAGAGGGCGGCGGTCGATGCTACGGCGGAATTTGAGCGTGTGATGGGAAGCGACATGCCGAGGCGCTCCATAGAGTTTGAAGTGGACGCGCCATACTCGCACAGGGAAGTGGCCGCTGCGTTTGTGGCTAAGGATATCCTTACCGGGATCGCGCGTTCCGAGGAAGACTACAACCTGTTAATGCGCGCGCTGCGAATAGACTCCGCAGAACGGGCTGATGTGCTTGAATCCGGCAGGAAACTGGCCAGGGAACTCGAAGATGCGAATATTGATCTGGGCAGCGAGACCATCGGGGACGCCATTCTTTCCGAAGCGGCGCGTATGAACTTTGTAAAGACCATAGAGAATCTTTTCTCCAAAAAGGCGCGGCGTGGGATCGACGTGGGGCACAAGGCGGCTACCGGCTTCTACAAGGCCCTTGCCAATCTGCTCAGCGATCAGCGAGGGCTCACACTGAAAAACTTTATTAACGACACGGGAATAGACTTTGCAAGGCTTCTTGCCGATCTGCCGTTTGAGACGGAAGCGGCTGATGCGACGGCTGATGCGGCGGCCCCGAAGTCCGGGAAGGACGCCGCCGGAGGCATGGAGGAAGGCGCGCAGTATGACGGCGAGGCCATGATGGAGGAGGCAAGGCAGAGGTTTGACAGGACCATGAACAAGCGCGAACGTATTCTGGCGAGGCTCAGGCAGTGGCGCATCAAACGGGCGGCTGCGACGTATGTCGGCCAGTTGGGGTCGTCGTTGTTCCTGCTTCTCCGCTGTGCTCCGCCGCATGCAGTTTCTCACAGAGAGTTAAATTGCGCCTGATTGTATGTCTTTGCGTTATGGTGACGGCTGATGGCGGGAATATGCCGCAGTGCGCCGGTGTTCGCGCGGCGTGGGCTTGCGGCGTTATTCAAGGCCGCAGCCGAACAGCAGTTCGTGATTGCGGAGTATTTCTGCACTTTTTCCGGCAGCGCAGATCTGGCCGTCCTTCAAGACAATACACTCCTGGCAAACGCGTTCGGCGAATGCGAGATCGTGCGTGGCTACGATTTTGAGAGTTTTGTCCATCGAATTTAGAAGTTCTGCCAGTTCACGGGATGATCGCGGATCGAGCATCGATGTGGGTTCGTCAAGCAATATGGCTTCCGGCTTCATTGCAAGCACACCCGCGAGGGCCGCGCGTCTTTTTTCTCCGCCGGAGAGGTGGGTTGTGTCCCGCTGGGCGATGTGCAGGATGCCCATGCGTTCCATGGCGGCGTGGACGCGGGTTTGCTGTTCGGCCGGGTCAAGGCGGAGGCTGTGCGGACCGAATCCGACGTCTTCCGCGACGGTATGGCAGAAGAGCTGATCGTCGGGGTTTTGGAAAATCATGCCGACTTTGGTGCGTATCGCGGTGAGATTTCGTTTTTCAACGCGAAGGCCGTCCACGGTTATTGCGCCGGAACGGATTGGTATGAGACCGGGGATGCTTTCCAGAAGCGTTGATTTACCGGCGCCGTTTGCTCCTAGAACGGCGACAGATGAGCACTTGCCTGTGTCAAAGCAGAAGGAGAGCCGGTTTATCGCCAGTATGCCGCCGGGGCGCTCTAAAACAAGGTTGTTGATTTCAATTTTCAAGCCGTCACACCTCGCAGCAGGGCAAAAAAAGTGAAGAGGGAGATGTACTTAAACCATTCACATTTCGACCCGGTTTCACAGGTTTCCAATGGCGCTCCAGCGTGGAAAAACCGGCACTGCATTGCGTGGTGTACAGCATTCGCACGGCTGAGGCTTCGGAGAAACAGGCGGCCGCATAGTTTTCCCCAGTCATATACTGGTATGATACGGCTGGAAGGACTGCGAAGAAAATAAGCGTTGGAGATGTTTCCGGCTTCTTTCGCAGTGAGCTCCAGATATCTGAAAAGCAGGCTTATCTGGAGTGTCAATATGCATGGAACGCGCAGTTTTGCGAGGGCTCCGCATATTCCGGATATCGAAGAGACGGCCGCCAGAAGAAGCACCATCACCGTGGCGGCGATAGTTTTTGCCATCAAAACCCAGAAAGAGATTATCCCAGCGGGAAGCGAGATGCCCGTGAACACAGCAATTTCAGTTCGGTCGAAAAACAGGTTGGCCGCTCCGGCGCAGGCCGCGAACGGCAGCGCCGGAGCGGCCTTGCGTATCAGGCTGCGCGGCGAAACTCCGGCAATAGAGGAGAGCACAAACGGAGCCGCGGCAAACAGCGAACAGCCAAGCCAGTCATATTTCCCAAAAGAAACCGTGAGTAAGAGAAATCCCAGAACAAAGCAGACCCTGGGGAGCGCAGATATGCGTCCCGTGCCGAAGGATGCAATGCAGGCCGGCGTTTCCGGCATGTTGAGAGGCGAGATTGTCACTTAGTTCGTATCCGGCGTGTCTTTTTTACATGAAGCGCGCATCCGGCGGCACCTATAAGCAAGACGCAAATCAAAACGCCGACGGTTCCTGCGGCTGCGGTTCCCCATGGGCCTCCGCCATCCGGAAGCGTATAGTCGGGGAAGATTGCGAGTTTCTGGGAAATACCGGAGAAGAATGCGCGGCCAGCGCCCTGCGTCTGCAGTTCATTTGTCCCAGCGATTTTAGATATTGACCATTCCAACCCATCCGGGTTTTCTGAGGCAAGGAGGGAAACTCCGCCGCCAATAAACAGGGCGGAGACCCCCAGGATCAGGAACAGCCGTGAAATGGAGAATTTCTTTTCTTCCAGTCTGAGAGCGTCTGCTTCCGGCATATGCCGTTTTATAAACGTCAGCGCTGCTCCCGTGGCCATGCCTTCTCCAATGGCGATTGCGAGGTGGATGGACAACATGGCGGAGAGGAAGAGCCGAAATGGCAGCTCAGTCACTCCCGAAAGCAAGGTTTCTACAGTCACGCCAAAAGCCCCGAGCTCGAGCGCAGCTATGGATGCGGCGGTACTTGCTGCAAACAGGCGTGCGCGTCCGGGCGATTTGCCTGCAATTGGTTTGAAAATATACGGGTAGGCGAGAAAGCATCCGAAGAAACCGATATTGAACAGATTGCATCCCCAGGCGAGGAGCCCCCCGTCAGCGAAGAAGAGAGCCTGAATAAGCAGGACTCCGGCCATAACAATAAAAGCTGGAGACGGGCCTAAAAGAGCGGACAGCAGCACAGCTCCGGCGATGTGTCCGCTTGATCCTGTGCCGGGAATGGCGAAGTTTACCATTTGCGCCGCGAAAATGAAGGCGCCAGCCACTCCCATTAAGGGGATTCTGCTTTCGTCAAAATGTTTGCGTACATCGTGTATCGAATACGCAAGAGCACCGGAACTCAATGCCAGCATTGATCCTCCGATAATAGGTGATATGAGCGCGTCCGCCATGTGCATTCGATGTTTCCTTTCCCGGTGTCCTGCTTCAGTTTAAAGTCGCAGGAGTTTGTTTTTGCATTTTGCGCCGTGCGTTTCAGGCGTTCCCCTAATGTGTGCGGCGCGGTTCCGGCATGTACCGGCGGCTGCGGCAGATGCGCCCTTCGGCAGCAGACGCCGGAGCGTGATCCTCCTGCCGCTGCCGGAACCGGCTGCGGCGATTACGCAAACGAAGCCTGCGAGCTTTCGCCGCTTACATGTCATGCCGGAAATGGAAGATCCGCGCTCTGCAGCATCCGGTGCTGAGTCTGGATGCCTCGCATCCGTCAAGCGCAGTATTTTACACACTGCAAGGTGTGATTTCACGCTGTTTTTTGACTGTCAGATATTTTGAGGATGTATAGAGGATCAGTCTCAGATATGTATGAGTTTGTATTTTTTGCTTCCAACGCCGTTTTTCTCCGCGGCGTCTATTACCCGTGTGCCCTTGCGTGATGTGACTCTGTCGAGGAAGCGGCTGCGTCCCGGATCGCCGGACGTGCGAATCAAGTCCATGCATGCCTGATCGAGAGCTACCGGGTCTGTAGAGGAAAGTATCCCGATGTCCTTCATGCACGGTGCCTCCGCAGCGGCGCAGCAGTCGCAGTCGACGGAGAGATTGCACATCATATTGACAAATGCCGTTTTCCCTTTGAAATAATCGACTACAGAGAGAGCAGCATCTGCCATTGCGTCTCCAAAAACTTCGGCGGACGCCATATGTTTCCAGCACTCGATCTGGTCTCCGGAGACGCCGCCAGAATGTATGAGAGCTTTTCCCCTGGTGGAAGCGCATCCGATGGACAGCTGTTTTAAAGCTCCGCCGTACCCCGCTACGGGGTGGCCTTTAAAGTGTGAAAGCACAAGCATTGAGTCGTAGTCTGCCATGTTTTTGCCGGCAAAATTCTTTTTTAGAATTTTACCGTTTGGTATGTTTAAAATCATGTCCGGGCCTTCGGCGTCCATTATGTCAACTTTGAAAATTGCAGACCAGCCGTGTTCCGAAATGAGCTTGAGATGCTTTTCGGTGGAATTTCGGGCTCCTTCATATGCAGTGTTGCATTCCACGACGGTGCCATTGACGGCCTCGATCATTGGCCGCAGGAATTCCGGCCGCAGAAAATTTCCGTTGCCTTTTTCGCCAGAGTGAACCTTCACGGCAACTTTACCGGGCAGACCGACTCCAAGTGCCCGGAACGCGCATACAACGGCCTGCGGGGAGATTTCGCGAGTAAAATACACTGTGGAAACATCTGTTGTTTTCGCGGCGATTTTTGGAACGATGCCGGCGGCGCTGGCAATCTTTCCCAACGAATGCATT
>CASEAR010000041.1 GCA_949285835.1 uncultured Verrucomicrobiota bacterium
AATCGTTACTCGTCAGCAATCCTGTAATCGGAACAACCGATTTCCGTCCACATCACTCATTTCATTCGGTGTCCATGCAAATGAACAATAGGAAACGGTCTCTGAATGCTACGGTGTCTTTTCTATTTGACAAACTGCGAATGAAAAACGTGGGGAAAGCTGCAGGATGCGGTGTCCATCCCCAAAGGGAGAACAGGCGCCATAAAAAGAAACGTCTGAAAGTGGAGCATTTCCATTGGCGTCATGCGGACAGGTCATTTCCGGAAAACAGAGATGTTTCGCTTTCCGCTGATAAAGGCAATCCACGCGGCAAGGAAACATCATTGGAAAGTATTCCAAATATTCTCATCCCCGGGCACATCTTAAGTTTGAAGGCCGCGAACGTCTGGGCAAGGCATGCAATAATTGGCTCAGAACGAATACAGACAGCATTCTCATCCCGGTCTTTGCAAAGGCATACGGCGTTACGCGTACACTTTGAAAGCGCAAGCTGCGAAGGTGTGCCTCAGGCGCAATTTTAACGCCTGACATCCGAAGACGAGACAAACGTGAACGAAGATTAAACTGCGTCAAGGCATAACGCCAAAGCGGCTGAGTGAACACAATGCCGCGCCGAGCAGCAAATGAAAAACAAAGGACCGCGGATCAAGACGTCTCCTTTCGCAGTAGAACAAATTTTCGGTCTTACTAACGATACCCGGCCAGAACCATGCCTGAGCGGAACAGCATTGCCGACTGACCGGAGGAAGCCGACATTCGGTCATGTCCTGGGCTCCTGGAAATGAACACTGTCTTTTCTTCGAGCAAAGGCAACGGCGGGATACTTTGCACCTATGACCGCAAATCGTGCAGATATTATGTTGAGAAGCTCAATGCCATATCTCTAACCGAAGTCATCCGCGTTTTAAAGCACCTTCGCAAACGCGGTATTGTCCGTCACGACGGACAACGGATACGAATTCCTCAATCAGGCAGAGCTTGAGGACGCCTTGAGGTGCAAGGTTTACTGCACATGCGCCTTCGCCCCTTCTGAAAATGCGGGATCGAGAACATCAGCCGCCTTTTCAGAAGGTGGTTCCCCAAAGGAACGAACTTCTCCTGCGTCAGCAGCGAAGAACTCAGAAGTGTGGAAAATATTGTAAATAAAATTCCGTAAAATACATAAGAGAAAAGTATTCTAATGCAATTATTCACTTTTTACCCGAATAAAAATATCTGTTTCTGAGAAAATAGTAGACGTTTCTCTTGCAATTCACCCTTAGGGTATGGAAAAGTCTGATGTACAATAAATATCCGGTGGATAGCAAAACAATGGCTCGATCAGCCTTTTTCTCCTTTTTCGTTCGCTCTCAAAAGGGATGGCGGCACCAACTGGCCAAGGGTGTCGTCTGCGTGGGCGAATTAGAATGAAGTTCACTGCAAAGCATTGATCCGATGAACAGGAATCCGGTATAAGGCATGAAATGTGGATGGGATGTCCAAAATCACAAGGTACGAAGCCTGTCTGGAAACGTTTCATGAAGATCGTATAGGCATAAATGTGAAAGTCATGCGCGCAATTCGTGGAGGGCGGAGTTCCTTTTTAAGCTGGCGTATCAGAGATGCCGTGTGATGAGGGCGCAGAAGTGAGCCGAGGGCATAGCAGGCTGTTTAATCCGCGTGAAGTCCCGAACAAGCAAGGAGCAATGGAACCATCTTTTCGACGAAAATGAAAGAATCAGGAAATCTGTATAAATGACCGATTTCAAGCGGGATGGGACAGCACGGAACGCCGGAAGTATCGGTGTGGGATCGGCTGTCGTTACGTGAATGAATAGAGTACCAAAGCGTTGCGATCAACTTTTGTCAAGGATAGTTGAACTGGCCAACATGCATCAAACTTATTATAGGGTAGTCCAGAATCGCAGTGTAGCCGGAGCTGTCAGCATGAGCGTTGTGGAGCTGAAAGACTATCTGGGGAAGAACTGGATGCGAATCAAAGAATTGCTGTGACGAGAAAAACGAGCATTCACGAAACGCTGTTTCGACGATTTGGGTCTGGCGACCCTACTGGACGATGGGCTAAACGTCTCTAATACGGCTTGAACCTCCGGATAGAGAACTGTACGTCCGGCGGCGTGAGAGGGGTGTAAAATTAAGAAAGACTCTTAAATTCATCTTCTGTCCGATATTCTCCTGCCAAAAAAAGTCGGCGGAAAAATGCCTTGAGGTTCTTTTCCGTGTGGGATATGCTTTATGGGGAAATAGCTGGAAGGGTTTTTTGATGAGGGGTAAACTGATCACATTCGAAGGCGTAGAGGGCGCCGGGAAGTCCACGCATGCCAAGCTGCTTGCCGACTGGCTCAAAAATGAAGCGGGCCTGGAAGTGATTTCCGCCAGAGAGCCGGGAGGGACACATACCGGGGAGATCATTCGCGGAATATTGCAGTACGACGCCGCAAAAGAGCCTTTGAGCGACAACTCCGAAGCGCTGCTTTTCTGCGCAAGCCGCGCGCAGCTGTGTGCCAGCGTGATATCTCCTGCGCTGGAACGCGGTGCATGGGTTGTTTTGGACAGGTTCACCGATTCTACGCTGGCATATCAGGGATACGGACGCGGATTCGACCTAGCAACCCTCAGGGCGATCAATGACTTTGCGACCGGAGGATTAAAGCCTGATTTGACTGTTTTGATAGACGTGAGCTTGGAGGAAGGTTTTCGCAGGGTGGCGCAGCGCAATACAGGAAAAGACAGGATAGAAAGCGCTTCCATGGACTTTCACAGACGGCTTTATTTCGGATATCGTCAAATCGAAGCATTTGAGCCGAGCCGATTTTTTCGCGTGGACGGCACCATGAGCATGGATGACGTGTCAAACTGTATAGTTAAAGAAATCTGCGCCAGGTTTGGCGTCGGCGTTCAATGAATAGCGACGAAGCGTACAATATTGTCAGACGCTGTTTTGAGACGGGCAGGATGCCTCATGCGTATATCATAAAGGGCGCTCCGCGCGGCGAGGGGGAGAGTTTCGCGAAGCGTGTGTCGTGGCTGCTTCTATGCCGTACACCTGAGAATGGGGGGGCGTGCGGAAAGTGTCAGGACTGTCTTAACGTTGAAGCCGGACGGCATATGGATGTGCTCCGTATAGAACCGGAGTCTAAAAGCCGTCAGATATCTGTGTCCGTAATAAACGACATTGTAATCCCGTGGTCGATTCGCGGATCTTTTCTAGGCGGTTGGAAAATCTGCATCATACTTTTTGCAGACAGGCTCAACGACAATGCTTCAAATGCACTGCTGAAGACGCTTGAGGAACCAGCGGAGCGCACATTGTTTCTTCTGGTGTCGGATACCCCGGAAATGCTTTTGCCGACTATCATTTCCAGATGTCAAAAACTTGACCTTTCGACAGGTCACCGTCTTCCTCCGGAACCGATCCGTTCGGAAACGGCTCGCATACTGGCCAGACACGGAACATCCTCAGAATTATCGATTTTTGCCACCGCCGGACGGTTCGAAGAATTATTCGGAGGCATAGAAAAACAGGCGGAGAAGCAGGCGGCCGATGAGGCTGCCGCAGAGAAATACGCCGCTTCGGATGATTCCAGACTCAAGGCAAGAACGGCGTCATTGTCAAAAGAATTAAGGCAGGCCGTTTATGAGGCTATGAAGGACTGGTACCGGGACATAATGATATGCGCGTCCGCTGGGCGGGGACAGCCGCTTTTTTTTGAAGAGTTCCGCCGAGAAATAGAGAAGAAAGCGGAGACAGTTTCAGCGGAAAAGGCCGCGGAGTGTCTTGATCTTGTCGACGGGTTGATAAGGCATATGGAACTGCGCAATATCAAGTCTTCGATCGCCCTTCCTTACTGGATGGGGAGGCTCAGATAGGCGTCCATGAGAGAGGCGCTGTCATGAGGGCGTGGAGTCGCCTCTGCCTGGGGCATTTTCGGCGCTTGTCTGCATCTGGTCCCAGCTGTCTGATATATTGCCACCCGCGGCGTCAGCCAGTCAGTGATGCAGCGGGTGAATTTGCAGTCTTTTTCGTTTCGGGGTTCAAAAGACGTGGGAAATGAATCTTCGTTTCAAAACAATGTGGACAAAGAAATAAAACAGGAAGCGGCGTGGGTGGAACCCGATCTAGCGAGGCCCGGGCATTACGTCCGAAACGAACCTCACAACTTTCCGCTTCCCAAAGGGAGAGTTTTGCATAACTCCAAAAGAAAGCGACAAAAATAATAATACTGCCAGGGAGTGAGACCGGGAGAGTCGGAGGGGAGCAGATCGCGCTGCCGGGCTGACATCTGAACGCGGACACGGCGGGATCCGGGTCGTATAAATCGTCGACAGAGACGCGGCGCAAAAGTATGCTCTCGATACGCTTCCCGCGCCCATTCAGGCGCATTGTAACGCTGTTCAAAAATATATTTGCGTCTGCCGTTTTTGAGGAGGGCCGAAAGCCAGGCGCTTGGATAGACTGCTGTCATCGGAAGAACCTTTTGTACAGGCATCGCGGACGGGATAATGATTAATCTTTTCCGTATTCGGAATTATGCCGGCGCGGCAGTTCACAAACGCTATGTATTATACTTATACTACATGTCTGACGGCAAGTCCACGATACGGCAGGGAATACAAACTGGCATTTTCGTATGTATGCGCCGTCATATTAGCCGTCACATTATTTGAAAGTGTCGTATGCGTGTTTCTGTCGGCCGGCGATTTCGTGTTGCAACCTGAAAAATAATAACAGCATAAAAATTTTTCTTGTTTTTTCAGTCACATTACTGTAGTCTTCACGGAGTTTTTCGGGCGAGTAACTCAGTTGGTTAGAGTACCTGGTTTACACCCAGGCTGTCATCGGTTCGAGTCCGGTCTCGCCCACCAGTTTTTTCAGACCTTTCGGATACTTTTTTCGGGAGAGGTTGAAGCTGCCTCGTATGTACGTCTTTATGAGCGTCTGTCTGTATCCGGAAGTTTTGTTTGGTCTCTGAAATAGTTTGTATTCTGTAATTTGTTGTCACAAGTCGATGTTGTCGTTTGTTCCCTGACACGTGCAAGAAGGCGTGAGCACGTTCAGATTTTGTTGTGACGGGACGAAACCGATTTTCGCTATAGCGACGTGAAGGATAAGTGCTGAACGTGCGTTGATTCTCAACCCGCAGACAGTGAGATGGCGGTGTTGTGTCCTCGGGCTGCTTTTGCCGAAGAGGGTATGCGCTCGTGCGATGTCCACCTGTGGCCGCAGTCGCTTCAGAAACTGTCTAGCGCAGAAGGCGTAATTCCGACATTATGCCGCCGAGGATAGTGCGGTTATGATTGCGCCCGGGATAACAAACGCCGGAAGCGCTCAAGGAATCCTGTCCGGCAACGGTCGGGCAGGGGTGTGGCTTAGCGCGGCGCGGTTGTTTCCCGATGCAGGGACAACAAAACAGGCAAAACGTCAGAAATTGTGCCTGTTTACAAAATATACGGCTCCGATTATGCAAAGGAAGGCCCACAAGTAGTCTGTATGCCATTTTTCCTTGAGAAATATCATGGCAAACGGAGCGAATACGCACAGCGTTATAATTTCCTGTGCAACTTTCAGCTGTGCGGCAGACATGCCGGCGCTGAATCCGAGTCTGTTTGCAGGAACCATGATGCAATATTCAAAGAAGGCAATCATCCAGCTTGTAAGGATAATTACGGGCACGGTCTTGCCGGACGATGCCCGCGAATTGAGGTGCCAGTACCAGGCAGTTGTCATAAACATATTGCCCAGCACCATCATGCACAGCGTCAACAGGATTCTCATTGCGGCCTGAAATACGTGGCGTAGTCGGAATTATTCTATTTCTGTGAGAATCCTGACTCGATGACTTCGACGTCCCAGTATTTGGGAACGGCGCCCCAGTGGTGATGTTCCGAACCCTGCACGTATTTAATGCGTTTGGGGCATGAAAGGTTGTTGTAGAACAGCGTAATTCCGGAAGGAGGGCACGTATAATCGCCGAGCCCGGCGCGTTCGACATCGGTTTTGCATTTTATTCTTTTTGCGTGGATTACCGGGTCAAAGTACATGAGGGCGGCTGTGCACTCGGGTCTCCACCCCTTCATGCGGCCCGCTGTTTTATTGCCGGAGAAGTCGCACAGCCATGGGGCATTTGGTTTGCAGAGCGTGACATCTTTGTCGAGAGCGGCCATCAGTATGCATTGGAATCCGCCCTGACTGCCGCCGGAGACAGTCAGATCCCTGCCGTTCCATTGCGGGAGAGATTTAGCCCAGCGGATAACGATAAGGTCACGGACGATCATATCGTGAAAATACGTGGTTTTCGGATCAGAATTCTGTTCGGCAGAAAATCCGTATTTGCCGTCTTTTTCCACTTTGGCCTTAAAGTCGTCGTAATATTCTTTGTCGCGTGCAAGTTCGAATCCGTGTGCATTGACTTGAACCGTAATTATACGGTCGCCCCAAGCGCCGCCAGGAGTCTGGCCGCTCCATCCGTATCCGTTGTAAAAAAAGCTGAGAGCAGAAGATTTGTTTTCCGCATTTTTAGGTATGAAGACCCATGCCGTAGCGGCAGGCTTGCCTTCTTCATATGGGATGCGAAGCATAAACATGTCATAATTTGGGCGTTTATCGGCGAACTCCTTAGCGGCGGGTTCAAGCTGTGCTTTCGACAGATCCGCCGATGCAACAGTCTTTTTGATGCCATTCCAGAATTCATCGAAATCAGCGGGTTCCTCCGGCGGCGTAAGCTTGTTCATGTCTGCGCATGCGCCAGCTATGAACCTGACATCTTTTCCGTTATTGCCCTTCGTGTTGACAGTAAGTCTGACAAAACCCGGAGCGTTTAACTTTACGGGAACCTGCACAGGTTTCCCAGGAGCGGTCATGCCTTTCCCTTTCGCGGTTTCGGCAGTGCCTTTGTCTGCATCGAGCGTCCAGGTGATCTCTGCGGCAATTGGCTCGCCGCCGTCCAGGGCGGTTATGGAAAAAGTGGCGGTATCTCCGGATTTATAATCCACCGGTTTCCTGTCTGTTGTGCAATTGAGGGCGACGTCTGCTTCCGCCCATAACGTCATTGCCGCAAAAGCAGCCATAACTAACATTTTTTTCATATTCCAGTACCCCTGAACATTGTTGTGACGTGCAGCCGGACGTCATAAAACACGTCCGCATACCGCAGGAACTTTCCATGCTAGCATACGTTTATTTTACATGCAAGTGCCGGCATTGACGGAATGCCGTGCGAAATAGTATCATTTTGACATGATTTTCGGTGTTATATTCTGCGCTGCGTTTTTGTTCTGTACCGATGTACTGGTGGCCGGGACCCCGACGCCATCCGGTCTAGCATCAGTGGATGAGGTGGCTCCTTTTGCTTCGGAATTTGCGAGACGGGGCGGTAAGATTACATTGATGGGCGGCAGCGTCCCGAAGAGCCTGAATGTGCTTCTCGACAATAACACATTCAGTGCGCAGGTCTTTGGACTGATGTATGAATCGCTCCTTGGTATGGACCCGGAGAGCGGGGATTATGCGCCTGGTCTTGCTTCTGCATGGGAGGTTTCCGAAGACGGCAGGGAGTTTACGTTCACAATAGATCCGGATGCGAAATGGAGCGACGGCCGTCCGGTGACGGCTTCGGATGTTGTCTGGTCGTACAAAGCGATAATGAATCCGGAGAATCTCACCGGACCGCATAAAGTATCGCTGGCTACGTTTGCAGCTTGTCCCCCGGAGGAATTGCCTGAGAATCGCGTTAGATTTCGTGCAGACGGCGTTCATTGGCGGAATCTGGGAGCTGCCGGAGGTTTTCCCGTGCTTCCGCGCCATGTGTTTGAGGGCATGGATTTCAATGCGCTCAATTTCTCTTTCCCAGTAGTGTCGGGGCCGTACAGGATTGGGGAACTCAAGGAGAATATATCACTTTTAATGCTGCGCAGAGACGACTGGTGGGCGGCGGACAAACCGCGCAATATGGGTTGCTACAACTTCGATGAAGTGGAGTTTCGTTTTTTCGGCGACAGGGAAAACGCGTGGGAAGCATTCAGAAAAGGAATTTTTGATGTTTTCCCGGTGTATACGGCTCGAATATGGGCTGAAGAATTATCCGGCGAGAGATTTGAGAAGAACTGGATTGTGTCCAAAGCCGTCAGAAACAGCAAGCCTGTGGGTTTCCAAGGGTTTGCCATGAACATGCGCAGGTTTCCGTATAACGACGAGCGAGTCCGAAGAGCGCTAGCGATGCTTCTGGACCGTAAGACGATGAATGAAACCATGATGTACGGGCAGTATTTTTTGCACAGGTCGTACTTCGAAGATCTTTATGACAGCACTCGCGTGTGTACCAACGAATTTTTTGAGTATGACCCGGACGGCGCGGCGCAGCTGCTACGTGCGGCGGGGTGGATCCCCGACCCGCGTACAGGGATGCTTTCCAAGGACGGCAGGCCTTTGGTGGTGCGTTTTTTGTCGAATGACGGCGGGACTGCGGACAAGTTTCTGGCCAAATACAGGCTGGATTTGGCGGCGGCGGGAATAGGGTTTGAGGTGGACCGCAAGGACTGGGCCGCCTGGGCAAGGGATATGGATTCATTCAACTTTGACATGGCATGGTGCGCTTGGAGCGCAGGTCTGCATAAGGATCCTGAAGGAATGTGGTCGTCTGATCAGGCTTCAAGCCGCGGAGGCAACAATATAACCGGGTTTTGCGATCCGGAAGTGGACAAATTGATTGAAATGCAGAAGACCGAGTTCAGTCTGTCTGCACGCAATGACATCTGCCGCAAAATAGATGCGGTCATCACGTCTAAAGTGCCGTATATTCTGCTCTGGAACGCTCTGGATGTCAGAATGCTTTGGTGGAACAAATTCGGAGTGCCGGACAGCATAATATCCAAGTATGGAAGCGCCGATGACGCTATTGTATACTGGTGGAGCGATCCGGATGCCGCCGCCGCCCTCAATGAGGCAATGAGGAGCGGAGGCGTCGTCCCGGCGCCATTCGAGACTGGGGCTTCGGAATGAGTGTCTTCGGGTTTTCGCACGCCCCAGTCGGACGGCTGGCTCCCAGTCCGACCGGGGCGCTTCATCTCGGTAATGCGAGGACCTTCCTCATAGCGTGGCTCAGCATAAGATCACGCGGAGGCAGGCTTATTCTCCGGATAGAAGATCTTGAACATCCGAGGGTGAAGCCCGGAGCGGCAGGGCAGGTTCTTGAGGATCTGCGCTGGCTCGGCTTGGATTGGGACGAGGGGCCTGATATCGGTGGAGACCGCGGTCCATACGTTCAAAGTGAGCGTTTGGAGATTTATGAACGCGCAATTCGGCGTCTTTCCGAGGCGGGGCGCATCTACCCGTGCGTGTGCTCAAGGAAGGAAACAGAAAATCTCCAGAGGGCACCGCATGCGGATGAGCATATTCTGGTGTACCCAGGAACATGCCGTGGTAGATTTGCCTCGTGGGAAGATGCGCAGAAAGTAATGCCGGAAGGGCGTATCCCTGTATGGCGCTACAAAACTGAGCCTGGCGTATCTGAGTTCGACGACGCGCTGAACGGAACCGTTCGCGCTGACATGGAAAACGACATCGGAGATTTTGCGCTGGCAAGGGACCGAAGGGGCGCAGGCTACACACTCGCGTGCGTTGTGGATGACGCCGCCATGGGCGTCACAGAAGTCGTACGGGGCGATGATCTGCTTGTTGCGACGCACTCGCATATTGCTCTTCAGAGAGCCTTGAACCTGCCCGTGCCCGCGTACATGCATGTTCCGCTTGTGGTCTCTCCAGACGGCAGAAGGCTCGCAAAGCGCCATGGGGACACACGGCTGAGTTCGCTCAGAGAGTCCGGTGTAAGCCCCGAACGTGTAACCGGCCTGTTGGCATGGTGGTGCGGGTTCGCCAGCTTCGGGGATGAGATGATGCCGTATGATCTTGTCGGCCGGGTATCGGTGATGAATATGAACCGTAACGCTGCGGTTCTCACGGACGAAATAAAGAAGTGGCTTGGAATATGACGGAATCAGTGCTTCGAACGGACAATCTTGGCGTGGAGTTTGCAGTTCCCGGCGGAGGAACTGTAAAGGTGGTCAGGGGTGTGTCAGTCGAAATTCCGGCCGGTTCTTTTTACGGGCTCGCAGGTGAAAGCGGGAGCGGCAAGAGCATCGCCTCAATGTCGTTTACCAGACTTCCGCCTACAGATACCGCGAAGGTGTCAGGGGCTGTGTACTTCAAAGGACGAAACATTCTGGATCTGGACGGCCGTGAACTGCGCGGAGTGCGTGGACGAGGCGGCATTACATACATCTTTCAGGACGCGATATCTGCGCTTGATCCCGTAATGAAAATCGGCGCGCAGCTTGCTGAGGCATATGTGCCCGGAGGCCGGACGGCGGAAGAAATGCTCGCAGAGGTCGGCCTTCCGCCGGAGGTAATGAAAGCATATCCGCACGAATTGAGCGGAGGGATGGCCCAGAGGGTGTGCATAGCGATGGCTATGCTTCCGGAACCGTCCCTCCTTATTGCAGACGAACCGACAACCGCTCTGGACCCGGTTGTGCAGCTTCGGATACTGCGTCTTTTGGACAAACTTCGCCGAAAGTCCGGCTCATCACTTTTGTTTATCACGCATAATCTTGGCCTTATTGCTGGATTTGCAGACTTTTGTGCAGTGATGTATGCCGGGCGCGTGGTCGAATCCGGCAGCGTCGCAGATGTTTTGGGGTGTCCTGCGCACCCATACACGCGCGGTCTTCTGGAGGCGGTTCCCAAAATCGATCCCGAGGGCGGGGAATCCGCTGTAAGGCCGATTCCGGGGACAGTGCCGCCGCCGTCTGAATGGACGGAGCAATGCGTTTTTGCCGCGAGGTGCTCCCGGGCTTTGGAGCAGTGCTTCACGGATGTGCCCCCGCGGCTGCACAACGGCGGAAGATACTGCGAGTGCCGCAACCCGTGTCACCGGACATGACGGGCGCCGCGCAAGACGTTTGCCCGGCAGGCTTCGAGCCCCGTTTCCCGGCTTCAAAATCATAATGTTCCTGAGGATGGGAATACTTGGTCTGTTCTCCCATGATGTTTCATTTCTGCGCGGATTGTGTTGAGATTTCCATTTCAGCATAAAGTGAAACATCTCTGCTTTCCGGAAATGATCTGCTCGCATGGCGGCAATGGGAAGCGCTTCTTTGTCGCGTTTTTTTCATTGCGCTTGTCCTTCCTGCGGGCATTGACGTTCCTTTTTGCAGCTTTCAGTTCCGGCTGGACTGTTTTTGTTTTGCGCAAAAGAGTCCTTTGGGTTAAAATAATGCAGAAAAACTTATTATCCGGAGTTGTGTTACAGGATATGCTTACATCTCTTTTTTTCTGGATTGTCGTGCTTACCGGACTGTGTTTCGCGGGTCTGGCGTATGTTTCCATACACGCGTTTTCTGCTGCTGCCCTGTCGTACAATGGTGCGTACACCAAGGAGACATCCCGAAAGCTGGAAGATTTATTTCTTTTTATTCCACCAAGGCGGATAGCAGAGTTGTCATGGCTTGTTTCGGGGTGTGTGACGCTCCTTGTTTTCCTTGCCGCCGGAGGCATAAGCGGTTCCGCATCTGCGCTTTTTGTGAGGATCGTTTTTTCTCTGCTTCTGGGCGGTTTGTCGCTGCTGCTGCCGAGTGCGATTCTCAACGTGCTGAAAATCCGCCGCCGCCGCAAGTTTAATGAACAGCTTGTCGAGGCGCTCATAAGCATGAGCAACGCGCTCAAATCGGGATTCAGCATAATGCAGGCAATGGAGCATGTCGTGGAGAACGGAGAGAGTCCGATTTCTGAGGAATTTGAGACAATGCTTCATCAGACGCGTGTCGGCGTCGGCTTTCAGGAAGCCATGCGGAATATGGACAGACGTGTCGGCAGCGAAGATTTGACGCTTGTGGTTCTGTCTGTGGAAACGGCCCGGAAAACGGGCGGAAACCTGACGGAAATTTTCAATTTGATAAGTGCGACGATACGTGAGCGTATGCGCATAGAAAACCGCATTCGCACGTTGACTGCGCAGGGTCGCCTTCAAGGAATAATACTGAGCATCATGCCTGTGGCCATAGGCGTCGTTTTAAATTTTCTTGAACCCGGACTGTTCGGTCCGTTTATAAAGTCAGCCGTCGGTATCGGAGTTGTTTTTGTGGTGGCAGTGATGATTATCCTTGGAGCCTTGGTGATACGCAAAATCGTGAACATCGATGTTTGAGTCCGGCAGCGGGATTGTCCCGGATTTTTTTGACCGGCGTGGGCGCAACGCGTACTTCGGAGTATTTGTCATATGAGACACGCAGAGAAAATCGCCAGTGAAACTGGTCTTAAAGTTTTTCAAGTGGAGGCGGTATCCGGGCTGTTGGATTCGGGAGCAACAATTCCATTCATAGCCAGATACAGGAAAGAAATGACCGGGTCTCTGGACGAAGTCGGCATTGCTGTCGTGCGGGATCGTCTTGCGGCGCTGAGAGAGCTGGACGCCCGTAAGGAGGTTATAATTTCCTCGTTGAACGAACGTGGCCTGATGACGGAAGAGCTATCTGAAAAAATTGAGGCTGCGCAGAACATGTCTGTACTTGAAGACGTGTATTTGCCGTACAGGCCGAAGCGCAGGAGCAGGGCGCAGACCGCCCGGGAACGCGGTTTGGAACCATTGGCGGATTTGATCTGGAACACGGATCCTACGGCAGATGCTCTGTATGAGGCAGCGGCAGATTATGTTAATGAGGAAGCCGGTGTAACCGATGCCGACGCAGCGCTGTCCGGTGCGCGCGACATAATGGCTGAACGGGTTAACGAGGACGGCGACGCACGCGCCGCTGTAAGGGAGTACTTTGCGGCCGGAGCCGTGATAAAGTCTGAAGTCGTTCCGGGCAAGGAGGAAACAGGGGCAAAGTTCAGTGATTATTTTGACCTTGCCATACCGGCCCGCGGTGTTTCTGGGCACAGGCTGCTTGCTTTGTTCCGGGGAGAACGGGAGGGGGTTCTTGTTCTTTCTGTGAGGCCAGACCGGGACGGTGCTGTAAGCTTGCTGAAGGAAATGTTTGTTAAAGGAAACAATGAAGGCTCCAGGCAGATATCGCGTGCGGTGGAATCCGCGTATGTGCGGCTTATGGCGCCTTCGATGGAAGTTGAGCTGAGGAGCTCGCTCTTCAGCGCGGCATGCGAGGAAGCGATTGGCGTTTTTGCGGCCAATCTGAGGGAACTTCTTATGGCTCCTCCTCTTGGACGCAAGGCGGTGCTCGCCATCGACCCGGGGATAAGAACCGGGTGCAAAGTCGTGTGTCTTGACAAGCAAGGAAAACTGCTGGATGACTGCGTGATACAGATAGCACAGTCAGACGGTCTGCGCCGTGAAGCCGCCTGCGTGCTTAAGGATTTGTGCGCCAGATATTCCGTGGAGGCTGTGGCCGTGGGCAACGGCACATACGGACGGGAGACAGAGGCATTCGTGCGTTCTGCGGGACTCCCCGAAGGGGTAATCGTGGTTTCCGTAAACGAAAGCGGAGCTTCGGTATATTCGGCATCCGATGCGGCCAGAGAGGAATTCCCGGACAAGGATATTACGGTTCGCGGGAGCGTTTCTATCGGAAGGCGGCTTATGGATCCGCTGGCGGAGCTGGTGAAAATAGATCCAAAGTCAATAGGTGTCGGTCAATACCAGCACGACGTGGATCAGGCCAGACTGAAGAGCGCACTCGACAGTGTTGTAGAGTCTTGCGTTAATTCCGTGGGTGTTGAGGTTAATACGGCCAGCAGGCAGCTTTTGACGTATGTTTCGGGTATAGGGCCCTCGCTTGCCGAAAATATTGTCAAATATCGCGACGAGCACGGACCATTTAAATCGCGCAGCGAATTGGAGAACGTCCCGCGTTTGGGTGCAAAATCGTTCGAACAGTGTGCCGGGTTTATGCGCATTGCCGATTCGGAAGAGCCACTTGATGCCAGCGCCGTTCACCCGGAACGCTATGCGCTTGTGCATAAAATGGCGGAAGACGCTGGAAAAAGTGTTTCTGAGCTGATGGGCAATTCATCTCTCGCATCATCCATAGACATTCGCAGGTACGTCTCGGACGAAGTCGGAATTCCCACTTTGACTGATATAATTTCAGAATTGGCCAAACCAGGGCGGGATCCGCGCAAGGAATTTGAAGTATTTAAATTTGCGGACGGCATTTCGTCGTTGGATGATCTGTCCCCGGGCATGGTGCTGCCCGGCATTGTGACAAATGTTACAAAATTCGGCGCATTTGTTGATGTGGGCGTTCATCAGGATGGTCTTGTCCACATAAGCGAACTTTCGGATGGCTTTGTTAATGATGCTGCAGCGGTTGTGAAAGTGGGGCAGAAAGTTGTAACAAAGGTTCTTTCGATCGACAAGGTGCGGGGACGTATTTCCCTGACGATGCGCACGTCCTCATCTCCTGAGGGGAAAAAACGCAGGGATGGAGAATGCCGCCGTCATCAGCCGGAAAAGTCCGGACCCGCGCGGCACAGCGGAGCCTTGGGCAATCTTGGGGCTGCGTTTGACAAAGCGTTCTCACGCAGATGAGCGCTCTATGAAGGAGGCACTGCTGTTATGCTTTACATAGTGGCCACACCATTGGGCAATCTTGGAGACATTTCCCGTCGGGCGATTGACGTTCTCTCTGCCGTTCCTGTGATTGCGTGTGAAGATACGAGGAGGACTTGGGCTCTGCTTTCAAGTCTCGGCATTCCGCGGCCTCAAATGATTTCGTACAGGGAGGGCGTGGAGGAGCGCGCGGGGGCGCGTTTGCTCGGATTGCTTTCCGACGGCACGGACGTGGCGCTCTGCACAGATGGCGGATATCCGGGAATAAGCGATCCCGGGTTCAGGCTTGTGCGTTCTGCGGCGGATGCCGACATAGGCATTACTGTAGTTCCCGGACCATGCGCAGCCGAAATTGCGCTTGTAATGTCCGGTCTGCCGACTTCAAGCTGGACATTTAAAGGTTTTCCTCCGCGAAAGCCGTCCGCACTCCGGAGGTATTTTTCCGATGAGGCGGATTCTCCGCATACACTTGTGGGGTATGAATCTCCGTTCAGGATCGCGGCCACGCTGAAAGCGGCGGCGGAATGCCTTGGAGAGAGAAGGGCAGTGGTTTGTTTTGAGCTGACAAAAATTCACGAGCATGTGGAGCGCGGCACCCTCGAAGAGCTGAGTGCCCGTATGTCGGATCGGAAGATAAAGGGAGAAATCACGTTTGTTATTGAAGGCAAACGGCGGGCAAAGGGCAAGTCCAATGAAGAGAACGATGAAGATTAGAAAGATTCCGCGGGCCGCTTCAAGCCGCCGACGAATCGAAGGAACAGTCAAGGGATTGTTGACTGTTGTCAAAAGCGGCAATGGATTTGTCAAGCCGGACAATTCACCTGATGCTGAGGATATAATGATACCGTACAGCCGTCTGGGGACAGCTATGGACGGCGATATCGTCGAGGTTGAAGTGTCCTCAAAAAGAACAGGGAAAACAGAGGGACGCGTTGTGTCTGTGGCGGCGCGTTCCGGACGCAGCATTGTATGCACAATGCGAAGGGCGGGACGTTTTCTTGCTGCCGTTCCGATTTCCTCCAATTTCAAAAATTCTTTTTTTGTGGAGGATACGCACGGGGCGCTGGAAGGCGACAGGGTGATAGTTCGTTTCGTTTCGTGGAAAAATCCCGCTTTTAATCCCGAAGGGGAAATTACGGCAGTAATCGGGCCGGAAGACGATCCATCCACAGATACAATATCTGTGATAAAACAGTACGGTCTCCCGGAAGTGTTTCCAAAAGAGGTTGAAACGGAAGCGGAGTCAATACCGTTCCCTGTGTCTGATGAAGACGGAAGGATTGACTTACGGGATAAAGTAATATTTACGGTTGATCCCGGTTCGGCCCGTGATTTTGACGATGCATTGTCTGTGTGGAAAGACAAATCGGGCAGGACGGTTCTTGGAGTTCACATTGCCGACGTTTCTCACTTTGTTCGTCCAGGTACGAATCTGGACCGAGAGGCAATGCGGCGCGGCACAAGCGTGTATCTCGTTGACAAAGTGATACCCATGCTGCCTGAGCAGCTTTCGAACGGAGTTTGCAGTTTGTCCCCGGATGAGGATCGTCTGGCCTTCTCGGTTTTTATAACTTTTGACAGTGACGGCAATCCGTTGGGCCGCAGCTTTTCAAAAACACTTATTCGGTCGAAAAAACGGCTGACATATGAACAAGCGCAGGAAATAATAGACCTGCCTGACGGGACATACGGTCCGGTGGAGACGGCAGTCCGTGATGTATTTTCGCTTACTGAAAAGCTTCGGAGCAAACGTCTGGATGCGTTCTCTCTCGACCTTTCCTCTCCGGAGATTGAGATATTAATGGACGGGCATCTTATGACTGGTGTTCGCCCCGTCCCGCATTACAGGTCGAATGAAATGATCGAAGAGGCAATGGTCGCCGCAAACGAAGCCGTGGCAACCGAGCTTAGTTCGCGCGGGATAAAGTATATCTCCCGATTTCATGACGCTCCAGATCATGACAGGCTTGACGAACTTTCCACAGGGCTTGCCATTTTGGGTATCAGCGGCAGCAGAATTTCCGGTCGTGAAGACATATGCCGCGTTCTGAAGTCTGTTCAGGGAACAGCTCTCGAACAGTACGTCTCCATGCTTGTCCTGAAAAGTATGAAACGCGCCGAATACAGTGCCGTTGAACACGGTCACTTCGGACTTGCCAAGAAGTACTATGCTCATTTTACATCTCCGATAAGACGTTATCCGGATCTGGTTACACACAGGCAGCTGCATGCATTGCTTACGGGTGGAGAGCAGCCGTCGTCCGGTGAATTATCTGCGGCGGCGCTGATATCAACTGACACCGAATACAGGGCGGAACAGGCATCCAGAGAACTTATCGAAATAAAGAAATACAGGTTTTTGGAGCAGTGTCTGCGGAACGGAACGTATCTTGACTACAAGGCCATTGTGGTAAAAGTTGTGGAGTTCGGTGTATTTGTAGAAATTCCGGACCTGCAGATAGGCGGTATGATTCATGTATCTGCCTTGTCGGATAAGTTCCTCAGGTATGATCCCGCGAGGTCTTCCCTTTATGCCTCGGGAGTGTCATTTGCTCCTGGCGATAAGCTGGATGTTATACTGAACGCGGTAAAGGTGGATGAACGCAAGGTTGATTTTGTTTTGCCCATGACAGACGGCGGCAGTTCCGGAAGTGGAACTGGACATGGTTTTTCCGCTACGTCGTCCGAATATAGCGAGAAAGGACGCAAGCGTATTTCTGGAACCGGGAAGAGCGATCGCAGGGGACGTATGCATGGAGTTAGGCGCCGCCGCGGACGGAGATGAGATGTCGATCAAAGAGAAATTGTTTTGTCTAAAAAAGCTCTGTGAAATGGGACGGGAACCCAGGATAGGGCTTGTTTTCGGCAGCGGAGGCGCCAGGGGGTGGGCGCATGTTGGCGTAATAAAAGCCCTTTCTGAGTACGGAATTGTGCCGGACATTGTTGTGGGAACAAGTTCCGGAGCTATTGCCGGCGCGGCATTGGTTTCCGGGAGTGTTGATGCTCTGACAGCTTTGTCCGAACGGACAAACGGCGATAAAACAAAGTTTATTCCGCTGTTTATCGATTACGGTCTTCCGCGTTCCGGAGGTATATGCAGCGGAGAAAAGGTTTCTTCCTTCCTGCGTACGCTTATTCCGGATCGCGACATGAGTTTATTCCCGATAAAATTCGCGGCTGTCGCCACAGATATTTTTGGAGAGGGGAAAGTTGTTCTCGACAGCGGCTCTATAATAGACGCTTTGCGTGCTTCTATTTCGATTCCCGGTTTCTTTTCTCCTGTACGCCGCGGCGGAACTTTTCTTGTAGACGGAGGAATTGCCGATCCCGTTCCGGTGGACGTGGCAAGGGATTATGGTGCGGATTTTGTCTTAGCGGTGAACATAAACGGGCTTCCGAACGTTTCGGGGTCTGTGCACGGCGCATCTGTGGATGAAGATGCGGGAAAAGCGCGTATCGGCATATTTGAGGTGCTGTCCAGAAGTTGGAAAATAACAGAAGACATCGTTTCCAGGAATTCTCTTCTGGCGTATCCTCCGGATATTTTGATAGAACCCGACGTCTCAAAAGTGGGAACTCTTGACTTTCATGTTTCCACCTTGGCTGTGAAGGCGGGGTACGATGCGGCAGTGACGGTGTTGGATGCGCATTCGTGCGAAGTATCGTTCCTCCAGCGAATATGCGGACGCCGCGGTCGCAGACTGTAGTTGTTCTGCACGTGTGTGATGTATTATTAAAGCCATGAAGACAACATGCAGCACAGTATCACAGCTTAATGCGTGCGGGAAAAGGCCTAGGATAGGCTTGGCTCTAGGCAGTGGCGGTGCTCGCGGGTGGGCGCATGTAGGTGCAATCCTTGAATTGTTAAAACATGGGATAATTCCTGAAATCGCAGCAGGCACGAGCGCAGGTTCTGTTGTTGCTGCGGCATATGCATCTGGCCGCCTGTTTGACCTGGTGTCCTTTGCAAATGAGGTTAACGGAAAACGTTCCAAATTCGCCGCTGTCTTCTCGGATCTTTCACTTGATTCCGTTTCGTTTCTTTCCGGTGATGCCGTAAACAGGATTCTTTACGGGTTTATCCCCGATATTAAAATTGAATCCATGGCTGTAAAGTACGCCGCCGTTGCCGCAGATCTGGTATCCGGCGAAAGTATAGTCATGAAGCGAGGCGATATTCTTAAAGCTGTCAGAGCCTCGGTCTCTATCCCCGGGCTTTTTTCTCCCGTCAAACGAGGAGAACGCCTCCTTGTGGACGGGGGAATAGTGGATCCTCTTCCGGTGGCGGCAGCGAGAGCTATGGGGGCAGATGTGGTTATAGCGGTTTCAATCGGCAATTATTCCTCCAGCTGGACGCCCTCGGGGACAAATATGCTTGGGCCAGCCGCTTTGGCGGCAGGCGGTTCGTGGCTGTTGTCAAAAAATACATTATTGTCTGGTTTGGCGGCTGCGGGTGGGGCTTCGCTTGCTAAAACGGCAGGAATTATTGAAATACTTGCACGCTCGTGGGAGGTTGCGAGCACAGCAATCCTGCGACAATCCATAAATGCTTCTCGTCCGGATATTCTCATAGAACCTAAAGGCATCAGCATGATAGACACTCTTGATTTTCACAAATCTGCCCTTGGTATAAAACTTGGTGCGGATGCAGCTGCTCGCGTGCTTCAGTCAGATAAGATCGCATTGGAACTGAAACAGGCGCTTGCGGAGAATAAGTAAGGGATGTTTTGCTGCTTGATCCATGCGGTTGAAAACGTGTTTCCCCGTGAGAATATTATAAAGGTTGTCGTTGCATTTGAATACAGGATCCGATTTTTGAAACCTATATGGCGGACGGCACGGCATGAATTTAAAAAGTAAACATCGTACTATGGGTATGGACGGAATACGCATAATCTTAGCATAGAATGCATTCAAAAACGTGGAACTGCGTTTCAAAGCTCAGGCTTACACATTCCGGCGTAAATATGTGTTGAAGATTAAGTAAAACAACGGCATTTCTGACACCATTTGACGCAAATACTTATCACTTAGACAATAGATATGGCGCATGGTTCCTGATTTTTACATGCATCGTGCAACATGTTAAAACGGGTACGCTCTTAGAAGACAGGAATTCTTAAAGCAATTTTCCATGTGTTAGAGGTTCAAACACTACGCAACGAACTCACTATCATAGGGTAGGGAACGTACGAAACTCGAGTAAAATGATGCGCCCAATGCGTTTTTTCTATCTTTGGCAGCAAATCCGGACAATGTCTCCGGCCTGTGCGGCTTTGAGCAATTTTTTTATGTTCGTAGACAGCACACCAGAGAGTTAACAATAGTTGTCCGTTATACAGTATTTGTAAACGGGCATTATCATATTGTGTACTGATTTTTGTTTTGTCGAACAAGATTACAGATTTAAGGCATTTAATTCACCGCACACTATTCTGTACAGCATGTTCTGCATGGCGGAAAACAGCATATTTGCAGATATTGCAAGCAGCTCACGGCAGGATATGAAGTTTTTTAGCCGAAGACTGCGCAATCAAAACGCGCGAATTCGGGTTAAAGCCGCCTGTTCCGGAGCGCTCCGCGCATGTACGCAAAATATACAGTGAAGCTTCACTTATGGCGGCAATTTACACTTTCCCGGCACATAAGATCCGGCGTAACGGCCAACTCTTTTTCTGTTTTTTCTCCAGAGATAACTCGCATTGCCAGATCGACAAGATTACCATGCGGGACGAAAACACTACCAAGCCGCGGACAGTCATACCGTGCATATGGATGCTCAGGCGCACTTAAGAGGATACTTATATCGTCCGGCACTCGCAGTTCCATTTCCGTCAGGGCTCGAACGCCTGCGTGCGCCCCTGTTATGGCGTCGAAAATCAGAGCTGTTGGTTTAAACTTCCTGTGCATTACTTCAAATGTACGTTCATAACCTGCTTTTGCGGTATCCGTCCACGCAGTTGTTTTACCCTTCGGCAGAATAACAGAAGATGGCGGTAGGCCGAAGGTTTCCATGCCGTCGCGTATGCCTCTAAGCTGTTCTGCGCTGTCCATACTCCATGGTTCTTCCCTCATGTAGGCGATTTTTTTGTGTCCGCATTCGGTGAGGGTTTTCGTCTGAACAACCCCCAGAGCATGATAATCCGGGTGTACGAAATGGACATTTCCAGGCACAAGATTGAGAGGAACTGGCGGAGTGAAGAGCATCACACATGTATGTCCCATACCATTGAGCAGCCCGATGTCGGTCAGTGATGCGTTTCTGCCATGCGAAACAAAAAGAGTAGCCGTTGCCCTTTGCTCTTTTGCAATTGCTGCAATTTCGCTGAATTTGGTTTCCGGATTTACAATCATCGGGACTATCGACATCTCGTAGCGCAAAGCAATTCGCTGTGCCGCCTCAACCTTCATCCAGCAGTCGTAAGAAAACCAGTTCGGATATACGACTAAAAGCCTGCCATTGGATTTACGAACGCCGTTCTGCAATATGAGATGTGCATCGTGCGATACAAATGTTCCCTGCTTCCCGTTTCGGACGACAAGTCCGTCTTCCCTCAGGTGTGTCACAGCCTTGTGGACAGTAAGCCGCGATACACCGAAAAGCTCCGCCAGTTTAAATTCCGTTGGAAGACGGCAGTTCGGCGGAGCATTTCTAATCTGTTCCAGAAGATATTCACGTATTACAAGATGTGCAGGCTTCATAACGACAAACAGACCTCATTTTATAAACAGAAACGTCGTGTATTCGCTGGCTGTTACAGCAAAAAAACCGAGACTGGAAACTTGTGTGGAAATCCGTCCGTCATCCGTTATTACGCTGTCTGCATCCTCCCAGCTTGAGGATGCAGGGTTGTACTGTTTCAGCAAAACCGTTTTCCCTTTTGTCTGGATTGGATCGAGCTTAAACTCTACTCTGGAAGGAAACAGAGTGCTACTGCATTCAAATTCCCAGATGCCGGCACAACTGTCCGCGAGAAGCCCATCGGGAATGTCGGTTCTGTCGTTCGAAAGCAGGCTTCCACTTAGACTCCCTCCGGCGGAATCTTCGCTGAACGTTATTTTTGCACTGTTGATCAGATCTATATCATCGTCATACATATCCTCGCCCCAGTTGGCGGAATATACGCCTTCCGGAACTGTAATGCCAGGCAGGACAAGTCTGCCGCCTGAATACGCGTACCAGCCGTTTGTCGATACATTTTCCAACGTATTGGTTACGGATTTGAATCCGCTGCCGAAGACAAGATCGTTTTCGCTTCCGCAACCGTCGGCAATAACAATCCCGTTATTAGTGATTTTTCTGTTGGGGGCATCACCATCCTTCCCGGAAGTGTTTATTGTGCCGTATCCGCGTATGAGTCCGAACGCATTTTCGCTTTCACGTATGGTGAATCCTTTTTTTGCGAAACTGAACTCTGTTCCGCTCATATGGAGTTCTCCATGTCCATTTTTGCCGATTGTAGTTGCAGAAATGGATTGACTGTCTCCGTTATTGCAGGTTATTGCTACAGGACCGGTCCTTAGTATTCCATTGCCGGTTTCATATTGTCCGAGAAAAAAACCTCTGGACATTGTTACATCGGAGGCAACGTCCATATACGCCGTCCCACGAACGCCGATGTATGACTCTCTTGAAACGGCAAGTTTTCCGCCTTCCCATACATTTATTGTACACTTGGAACCTTCTTCCTGAGCAGCATAAAAGGATCTGGACAGTTGGAGGCTGCCGCTTCCCGAGATTCTCAGATCAGCAGCTCCGCTGACTGCCAGATAAAGATAAAATGCGGGGCCGTACGAATTCAGCGTTCCCCCAGATATGTCGATATAAGCATATGAGGACGCATTTACAGCGGCCTTGATACGCCTTTCTCCGCCGTTTCCTCCGAATGTCAGCAGCCCTCCGGTCTGCACATATTTTCCGGTTCCGGATTCGGCAATGGTCAAATCGTTTGACATTGCAAAATATCCGGAGATTATATCCATCTGTCCATTGGACGACGGCGAAAGGGCTACGTAGGACCTGCTCCCGCCGCTGGATGCAATATTGCCACCGTTCAGAACAAATGTCCCATCGCCTGCTCTCCCTATGATGACGCCTGACTTAAACATAAGACTGGAACCTGCGTCCATCCGGACAAACCCGGCAGTGCCCGATTCGGAACCTATAGTAAGCTGCCCCAGTGCTGTACCCGGCTCATCTGCGGAAATGATCACAGGGGAGTCCGATCCGCCCCCATCTACAGTTACGTCATCACCTTCGACCGGCGCGGCGTCATCCTGCCAGTTTTCCGGCGTGCACCATAACATATCCGCACCATTCCCCGTCCAGACGGCGGCGCCGTCAGTCTCCGGAGAAAAAAGCACGCACATCGCAAACAGTGTAAAAAGCATTCGTTTTCGCATTTGCATTTCTTTTACGGTTCGGCTGACTTGGCGTTTTCCGGATTAATACTCGGGATATCCCCGAGATCATGGGAAACGGGGTTTACAGTATCGTTATGACAGTCTGACGTTCTGCAGGAGGAGAAACTCCGATCAGAACAATGGAATCCCCGTCAATTTCCAATGCCATCTCTGCCGAAGGCTGGAACCCTATGCCGGAAAAATCTATTTGCGGCGTCAGATTTGATCCGTCGGCGAGATTAGAAAATATAAAAACAGTAGTTTCGCCTCCGTTTTTGTATTCTCCGGAAAGAGCAAGCTTCCATCCTTTGCGCAGATCGAGTGTCCCTCTTACTTCCGCACATGCATCCGTCCGCAGAACTAAAGTGGATCCATCCATCATCGTAAGGTCGGAATTAAGTACAAAATTCCCGTCTGGCCAGCCTGGCTTGATAAAAGCGTCTTTGTTTATTGTTGTCGGTCCGCCAAGCGTCCCGTTTCCGCCAAGTGTTGCTGAAGTTACCGTAACAGCGCCAGTTGCGGAGGAGGAATCGCCTGTAAAAAATAATTCGCCTCCAAGGACTTTTGTCGGACCGGAATATGTGTTTGTCGACGTCAGCGCCCAAACGGCCGTATCCGTAGATGTGTTGTTCACGGAAAGAGACGTTATTTCGCCATTCCCAAAGTCATAAACCGGACAGTTGACATAATTTGTTCCCGGGTTGTCGCCGTACAATCCGAACGTGCCATACGCTTCAAATACAAGGGAACCGTTAATTTCAAGAGGACCGGAAGCTCCACGCGTGCAAATGGACTTGCTTCCGGTTCCTCCGCCGATTGTAAATGTCCGGTCTGTGGATTCGCCGTTTCCGACGTATTGAAGCGTGGCATATCTGCTGCCTTTGTAGCCAATGGCGACTGTGTCTCCAGTTCCAAAATTTCCGGGTTCACCTTTATTCCCTATTTGCCGTACAATTATGGTATCCGAGTTTAATGAAGTTTTCCCAGAGTAAGTGTTCGTGCCTGTAATGTACCGTACACTGGAAGGAGATGTGCGGTCGTAGTACACGGAAGTTCCAGGCGTGTCTTCAGATATATTTCCAGCGATGTGGAGAACTCCGGTATCGCACTTGATGCGCTTTTCCCCGCCGCCGCTCAAGATTATTCCCGTTTCCACCGTGTTCGTTGCAGCTGTGCCTTTCAATTTTGACGTAATGACTATCACTTCGTTATTCAGGCGAGTACCGGAAAGGATCAACGTTCCCGGTGTTTCTCCATTTTTTATCTCCGTCGGGTATTCCGTTGAAGTCATCTGCAATTCGGCGCACTGTATCTGCTGTGCGGCGAACACTTGCAAGTTATAGTATGGGGAAAAGACAAGAGTATCGTTTTCAGACAACGCGCCCAGCGACCAGTTCCCCGCATCGCCCATGTCAGACGACACGTTCCCGATCCATGTGTTTTCCGCTCCGAACAAAATTGATGGAACAAAAAGAACGAGAATCCAGATTTTTTTGCTGTTCATTATTTTGTCTCCATTTAGCTTTTTTTGAAAACTTGTAGCTGCCGTGTAACTTATTGTTACTCAACAACAATCCCAGAATACTCAACGCTTCCCGACGTTACGCCGTCAGGTTTCGGCACACTCATTACAAACGACTTCAAAGGGAAGTGCACAAATCCGTCGTTCGCTCCTCCCCAACGTTCAAACTTTTTCTCCAGATCCCGATCTATACGTTCCCAATCTGAGGACGATGTCTTAATTTTCCATTGCAGGGTTTGATCTGTACTGTCTACCAGTCTGAACGTAAGCCGTTGCGGGACTGCGGTACGGACTTGGAAAGAGAGTTTTTTTCCTGCGGGAATATCAAGGGCTCGTGAAACAAGAACGTATGGGGTACTGTTTGATTTTGACTTGGAAAAGTCAAAATCAACGACGCCTATATTAACTCCGTTTTCGTCCTTTTTTGTGGAAAAACCTCCATCGCCTGTATTTTTTTCAAATTTCCACTCGGAAGCATCCGCAAAAATGTCTTTTTCGATCTTTCCCTTGAGTGCCGGCGCATTCTGAGGCTTAAGAGACGGCGCCGCTTTGTCTTCCGGCACGGCAGCAACGGTCGGCGTTTGCGGAATGAAAGCGGAAGGCAAGGGGACGTCGATAATTCCCGTCATGACGAGTTTTCCGGTTTGTGCATCATACAGTTTGATGTTATGCCGGGCCTCTCCGGGCGTGGCAGCAGCCGGCTGCGGTATTCCAGTGCCTCCATTTCCTCCAATTGCGTATGCGCAGGCATACTCTACTTTTCCCTTTTCCGTCTGAGCGGGTTTGGGTACGCTGAACACGATCGACTTAAGTGGAAACTTGGCAAAACCATCGTTAGCACCGCCCCAGCGCTCCATCCTTTTGTCAAGCGGAATCGTTATCTGTTCCCAAACTCCAAGCCCTTTGAGTCTTGTTTTGTACTGCAGATTTTGTCCTGTGGAATCCACTAATCTGAATGTCAGCTGCTGAGCAACAGACGATCTGGCCAGGAGTTTTATGGCAGAAGAATTTCCTGTTGAGATCGGGCATGATGCCAGAACATACGGTGTGGTTTTCGCTTTTGAACTGGAAAAATCATACTCCATAATACCGATACCGATGCCGGATTCGTCTTTGACGACATTGAATGAGCCATCTCCTGTATTTTTCATAAAAGTCCACGCGGATTCTTCAGTGAAAATTCCCAAATCCTGCGCATTGTCAGGTATGGTCGTGGAGGCATCTTTGGGTGCAGGCCTTTTCGAAATAGTCACACTGCGTATAGGATCGCATTTTTTGTCTATCTTTACAAAGACCGGAGCACCCCCGACTTCTATTTCAACCGGTGCTCCAGCGTTCGTTTCCACTTTAATTTTATGGGACCATGTTTCATCAGGATTTCCTCCATCGGGAGGACAGGTCCATGCCGCAAGCTTGCTTTCTTCGTCTGCATTTTTCAGGACGAGTACGTAATCCATCGGAGAGTCTGATTCTATGCGTTTCTCTATGCTGTAGCCTGATAGCTCACGTGAAATTTTCTTCGCCATGGACATTATCGGACGTTCCGTACCGTCAGGCTCGAAGAAGCCGAATTCCTTTCCGTTCCATTCATACCACACGGAAAAACGCACATCGCAAAGCTGGTCAATGAGAAGCTGTCTGGCAAAATGCCAGGCCTGATACTGACGCGTCATATCCGCGCTGCCGCCGGACCAGCCTTCACCGGTCTCTGTTTTTGACACCGCATATCCGCGCTCCGTGTTTACAATTGGCATATTCGGGGCTCCGTATTTTATCAGAAGGTCTCTCGTAACTTTGTGACCTTTTGCGTGATCCTCCGGCATTCGCACGCCGTATGGATGCACAGACCAGCCGCTGATTCCAGATTTAAGAACGCCGTTTTTAAAGCAGAATTCGGTCCATTCATAGCTTGGCTGCCAATAGTTTGACACAGATCCTGCCACAACTACGCATCCGGGAACCGCCTTGAGCATTTCTGGGACGACTGTATTCACGAGATCGGAGTATTCTTTTGCGTATTCGGGTGTATTATGTTTGCCGTCTTTACGCCAGAATGTGCGTACATTTGGCTCGTTCCATATTTCCCAGACAACAGGCTGATCCGAATATCGTTTTGCCGCTTCAGCAGCAAATGCTGCAAAACCAAGTCTCCCAGCCTCTGTAAGCACTCCGCCTCCACGAGTATTTTCCTCGTACAGTTCATTGCCGCTGAAAAGACATCCCACGACTGTAAGGCCAAGTTTTTTAGCATGAGCCATTTGTTCGTCAAATGCGCTGAAATCGTATTTACCCTTCTCCTTTTCGATTGCGTTCCAGTAAAACCCGCGGCGCACGATCTTGAACCCGATTTCGTTCACCTTATCAAGCGTTTCGGTGTTCCACCCGTCAGTTTTTAGCTGTATTCCCATGCTCTGCGGTATTCCGCATTCTGGGATGCAGTTCGAATCAGCCCATGCCGCAGTGCAAAGTAAGGCGCCTGCAGCCATAACACAGCATACAACAGCATTCGTCAGAGTTGTCGACATATAGTTCTCCAGTTTGTTATTGACAATCCGTTTCATGTGGCTCAAGAAATTCCAGCTGCCAATATTGCCAGAGCAAAGACTGTCGTCAGCTCATGCTCTGCAACATTTTGGGTTAACCGGTCGGATATTTTATTGTATATACAATAACAGTTCGATTGTTTGCGTGTCAAGATTAAACGTAAAAACGGGTGTTTAAGCATGCCAGACTGGAATCCAAGGTTTTTTATCTTTAACGGTTTCTAATTTTGCGTGCTGTGTCAAATTGAAAACGTACATACAAGCACAGCGGAAATTCATATGGCGCGTTTAGTTTAAGTATCAAATGGAAAGACCGGTGATTCTTCGCTGAATGCAGGCCGATGCAGCGTATTGTCATTCGGTATGCCTCATTAAGGAACCGGCTTTAAAACGAAATAGTGGGAACCCGGAGGAATGAAAAAGATGCACATACGTTTGCCGCATATTTCAGCGTACAGCAAAAGCAACCTGCCTGCTTGTACTGCATTCAAGTTTATTGCAAACATTGCATGGGAAAGCAATATGCTGCAGGATATGCTCTGTCATATGAAATATTTCGTATTTACCAGAAGTAATGAAGGCATCGCATTGGCTAATGGCTTGAGCGATCAAGCATAACGGAAAACTTCATATGATTCTGTACTTCCGGCAACAGGGAGAACTGCAAACGTAAAACCTTGAATGCGCATGAAATGCGGAAGTCCTGAACTTTTTAATGTTGTTTTATACTGACGTTCAGCAGTATTTTGCTGTGTACGGCGCTATGCGGCATAGTCCCTGATACGAATTTTAATGTGAGTCTCTGACCGAAAGAGCTTTTACCTGCAGGTTTACACAGTTTCGAGAGGCTTCAAAGTGTTTCTCAAATCTTGTGTTTCCCATTTTATCAGCTTCCATTTGTTAAATGCGGAGTAATTCCGGCCTGCGCAAGACGCCGTTTCTGCCCTGATGATGCTCATTATTCGCAGTACGAATATTTGGACAGACACGCTCCGTTGCAGCTTGCTCCATGGCCTGCTTCCAGGGATGGTTTAAACGGGGACTTGTATTCGCCGATTCCCCATACATGCAGCGCAATCACAAGTCATATAAGTAGTTGAAATTACACGTAAATTGTAAAAAAAGAAAAGTGGAGCAGTAAACACTCTATTCTTGACTGACTTTGGTCGGTAATGTAGAATGCGGCGCAGTTTTAGTGGTTAAAAGAAGAGAGAAAAGAGGAAGCGTTGCGGACTATGCGCTCTTTGTGGCACTCCTGCGGTGCAGGTTTGCTTCTGCCGGGAAATTGTGGTTCCGTTTCGTTTCCAGAGGAAAGTTATGTCAGACGTAAAATATGTCTATTTTTTTGGCGCAGGCAAATCGGAAGGCCGCGCCGGAATGAGGGAAATTCTTGGCGGCAAGGGAGCGAACCTTGCTGAGATGGCGGAGTTAGGTCTGCCGGTACCGCCGGGCTTCACGATAACGACGGAAGCGTGCGCCAAATATTACGAAATAGGCCGCGAGAAGCTTTTTTCGGAAATTAGGCCGGAGGTTGAGCGCGCGCTTGCAGCTCTTGAGGAGGCAACCGGCAAGAAATTCGGAAGCGGCCCCAATCCGCTTCTTGTTTCCGTTCGATCAGGCGCGGCTGCATCAATGCCAGGCATGATGGACACTGTGCTCAATCTGGGAATCAATGAAGACACGGCAAAGGCACTGTCTGAGCTGACTGGCAATGTGCGTTTTGTACTCGATTCGAGGCGGCGCTTCATACAGATGTATGGAAATGTCGTTATGGGAGTAGAGCACTCCAAGTTTGAGGCTGTTCTTGAAAATGTCAAAGATGCGCGCGGAATAAGTCTGGACACAGAGCTTTCATGCGAAGATCTTGAGGAGGTGATCTGCCGGTATCTGGAGGTGGTTCGCACAGAAACAGGAAGGCTCTTCCCTGATGATCCGATGGACCAGCTCTGGGGCGGGATTGAAGCAGTTTTTGCATCCTGGAACAATCCAAGAGCAATCAAGTACCGTGAATTGAATGACATCCGTGGATTGTTGGGAACGGCTGTAAACGTCCAGTCAATGGTATTCGGCAACACGGGAATGAACTCTGCGACCGGTGTGGCGTTTACCCGTGATCCTTCTACCGGCGCTCACAAGTACTTCTATGGAGAGTACCTCATAAACGCGCAGGGCGAGGACGTTGTCGCTGGAATACGCACGCCTCAGCAGATTACTCTTGCTGGATCCAGAGAATGGGCGGCGTCGCATGAGGTCTCGGAAAGCGAAAGAAAGGAGAAATATCCTTCGCTGGAGGAGACAATGCCGGAAGTCTTTTCTCAGCTTGACTCAATAAGGTTCACGCTTGAGAAGCACTATCGAGACATGCAGGATATGGAGTTTACCATAGAGAACGGCAAGCTTTACATGCTGCAGACACGGAGCGGAAAGCGTACCGCCGCTGCTGCGGTACGCATCGCCATAGATCTTGTGTCAGAGAAACTTATAGACGAGTCTACGGCCGTGATGCGTGTTGAGCCGTCACAACTGGATCAGCTTCTGCATCCTGTTTTCGCGAAAGGAGCGGAAAAAGCGGCTGAAAAGGACGGGAAGCTGATTCTGCGTGGACTGAATGCTTCTCCGGGAGCTGCAGCCGGACGCATCGTATTTAATGCTCTTGATGCTGAGTCATGGAAGGCCCGCGGGGAGAGCGTAATACTGGTCAGAATGGAGACGAGTCCGGAGGATATTTCCGGAATGGTGGCCGCATCGGGTGTCCTGACGGCGAGAGGAGGCATGACATCGCATGCGGCTGTAGTGGCTCGCGGCATGGGTAAGTGCTGTGTTGCAGGCGCCGGGGCGCTTCATGTTGACTATGCTTCTCGCAAGGCTTCAGTGGCGGACTCCGATATTGTACTGCGCGAAGGCGACTGGATTTCAATAAACGGTTCTACAGGCATGGTCTACTCCGGCAAATTGGAAACCGAGGATCCGGAGTTGACCGGGCCTTTTGCGGAGATAATGGCGCTGGCGGACAAGTTCCGTGTTCTCGGCGTGCGAACAAATGCCGACACGCCTGCAGATGTGGAACGTGCAGTAAAATTTGGTGCGGAGGGGGTTGGTCTCTGCCGGACTGAACATATGTTTTTTGACTCACCCGGAAATCCAGAGGGAAGGACCATTGCAATACGCCGGCTTATTCTTGTTGCCGACACGGTAAAAAAACTTCGCAAACAGTATTCTCAAACAGGAGACGATGCTTTACGTGCGGAGATTTTAAAAAAATTGGAAAACCCCAAGAAGCAGTATGATGCGGCGATTCGTGCTCTGCTTCCTCTGCAGCGCGGGGACTTTGCTTCCATTTTCAAAGTCCTTAAAGGCCGTCCTTGCACAATACGTTTGCTCGATCCTCCTCTGCACGAATTCGTGCCGCATGACGCTGCCGGACAAAGGCAGATGGCGGACGAGATGGGTATGACGGTTGAGCAGGTAAAAGAGCTGGTGGATTCTCTTCATGAGTTTAATCCAATGCTCGGACACCGCGGATGCCGTCTCGGAATAAGCTATCCGGAAGTCACGGAAATGCAGGTTCGCGCCATATGTGAGGCTGCTGTGTCGGTTCCAGGGTCAAAGCCTGAAATAATGATTCCTCTTGTGGGGGATGTCAAAGAGCTTGCATCGCAGAAAAAAATCGCGCTGGCGACAATTGCCAAGGTGCAAGAAGAGAGCGGATGCAAGCTGTCTGTGAAAATCGGAACTATGATTGAAGTCCCACGCGCTGCCATAACGGCTGACAAAATTGCTACAGAGGCGGATTTTTTCAGTTTTGGAACAAATGACCTAACTCAGATGGGGATGGGTTTTTCGCGTGATGACGCCGGTAAATTCCTTGGAGAGTACGTCGAAACAGGTGTTTATGAATACGATCCTTTCCAAGTGCTGGACCAGGAGGGTATCGGCGGACTTATACAAATTGCCGCTGAACGCGGGCGCAGGATTAAATCCGGACTGAAGCTTGGGCTCTGCGGGGAACACGGAGGTGAGCCGAAGTCTGTGGAATTCTGTCATCGTATCGGGCTGAATTATGTCTCATGCAGTCCGTTCCGTGTTCCCATCGCCAGGCTTGCAGCTGCACAGGCTGCGATACGCGGAGCCAGAAGCAACAAAGGATGACGTTTGAAACCGTTTCGGTTATAGTACGTCATTTTGACTCATATGGCTCTTTCGGAAGATAAAACACTGATATTGCGCTCCGGAACCGGTCAGGAACGATCCTGTTTCGGAGCGAGGCCATCGCTCCTTGTCGTGTCGGGGCCGGAACAGGGCCGCGAAATCGATGTCGGAGTGGAGCCTTTTTCAATAGGTTCATCGGAGGATTCTGATTTCAAAATCACAGATCCTGCCGTTTCGCGCAGGCATTGCATTATTTCGATTGATTCTGGGGGCTATGTCATAACCGATACAAATAGCACGAACGGTACGTTCGTGCGCGGCGTCAGAGTAATGCGCGCGTATCTGCTCCATGGTGACGAAATCAGGATTGGTTCTACGCGCATGATTTTTAATCCGCCTCATGGTTCCGCGGAGATTCCGCTTAGCGAATCGTCGTCATTCGGAAACCTTCTGGGCGCAAGTCTTGCGATGCGCAGGATTTTCTATCTTGCGGAAACTTATGCCCCCACAGATGCATCTCTTATGCTGTGCGGGGAGACTGGTACAGGCAAGGAAATACTTGCGGAGGAGATACACAGGCACAGCCGGCGAGCATCAAAGCCATTCGTGGTAATAGACTGTTCGTCTATAGCGCATGACGTTGTCGAGAGTGAATTGTTCGGACATGTTAAGGGCGCTTTTACGGGAGCTGTCGCAGACAGAGCCGGTTCCTTCGCCATGGCTGATGGCGGTACGGTTTTTCTAGACGAAATCGGAGAACTTCCTGTTGATTTGCAGCCCAAGCTGTTGCGTATAATTGAAAAGCGCGAAATAAAACCCGTCGGCGGAAATTCCTTCAGAAGAGTAAACGTCAGAGTTATATGCGCCACGAATAAAAACTTACGTGAAGAGGTGGCTGCAGGACGCTTCAGGGAAGATCTTTTTTACAGGCTGTCTGTAGTAAATATAGAATTGCCGCCGCTTCGTAATAGAAAGGAGGACATACCTCTTCTTGCATCTTTTTTTGCAAAAACGCTTCACGGCGACGGAGCCTTGTCGCAGATATCGGATTTTGACGGATCCATGGCGGAGCTGCAGCGGTATGATTGGCCCGGCAATGTGCGTGAACTCAGGAACCTTATTGACCGAGCATTCTACAGCATAAGGCGTCCCGTAGATTTGACGCTATGCATGCGGTTGGGAAGCGGGGCGTATCAGGGTTTTGTTCGCCATGGTTTGCAAGATGACGGAACAGAATCTGAAGCGGCTCTGAAACCCGATGTTTCCAAACCGTTTAAAGAAGAAAAAAACAAGCTGATCTGCGATTTCGAGAAAAAATACATCGTTGCTCTGTTGAAACGCAACGGCGGCAACGTCTCAAAATCTGCGAGAGAAGCCGATATCGAACGCGCTTATCTGCAGAGATTGATTCGCAAGTACGGTATAGCGGCGGCTTCTCACGACGGACTATAGGATGCATTCGGAGTGAGATCCAGTTTCTCCTTTTTATTTTCTTGTTTCCGAAGTTGTTTCAGACGGAGAGTTTCGTCGCGCACAGCATCAATGGAGACTGGTACGTGGGGAGAGGATATTGCCGAAGATTTTCTAGTCTCTGCTGGGCTGCGCATTTTGGCCCGCAACGTGGTATGCGGCGGCGGGGAGCTTGATATCGTAGCGTTTGACAAAAGCCGCGGCGCAGCTGGGGAGATAGTCTTTGTTGAGGTTAAGACGCGGGCAAGCGATGCGTACGGCGGCGGCAAGGCCGCAATGACGTCTGCCAAGAGGCGTTGTGTGTGCAAAGCCGCTTCCGCATACATGAGAAAACATGATTTACTGCGGCGGGCTTTCAGGTTTGACCTTATCGAGGTAATCGGCAGAAAAGGTGGAGGCGACCCGCTTATAAGGCATTACCGAAATGCCTTTCCCATGAAAACTTCTTCTGTACGCCGTAACTGGAGGATGAGATAGGGCGCGTCTGAAACCAAGTCCCAGAAGAGTATAAAAAGCGGTTGCAAATTGCGGTCCAGTCGCAGGCGATGCACCCGTAACGGTATGCTTGACCTAAAACATGGCAGAATTTAATTAGACTCTTGTCGTAAAAGCATTCTGCCTGCTCGCTAATATGAGGCGTTGCAGTATGAGGCTCTGGATGAACAGTGCGCCTCAAGTTTTAAGATGGTCATATTCACAGATTAAATTTCGGCAAATTCTATAACGCACCTGTGTACGGGAGATATAATCGCCGTCCGTTCACACTTTCTTTCTCGCCTTGCTTAAGTGCGGCTGGATTGCCTCCCAGCGTGGTTTACCTTGTTGGCCAAAGTATTATGATGCCCGTTGTTTTGTCTTGACGAAGCAATTGCACATGGCATATTTTTTGTGTCTGTTTTTTCTGACCAGAATCCTCTGCAGTCACGGGAGCGTATAATGAGCGTAGGTAATATAACGAAAAAAATACTGGAATGGGTACTTAGTCACGGAAGTCAGGTCCTTTTTGTTTTAATTGCCGCGGTAGTCGTGTTCGCAGTCATCAGGCTTATTATGGATTCGGTTCTGAAGAAAAATAATTTATCAGGAAGTTCTGATAATCTTCGGAAGCGGATCGGTGCCATACCATATATCGCTGCGTTAGCTGCAATAGCGGTGTTTGCCTTGTGCATAGGCGAGGGCAAGAGTTTTTCCGGCATTCTTCCTGGCATTGCGGATTGGATGTTCCATGGCGGAATAAAAATTCTTTTCATACTTGCTCTTACTGCGGTGCTTATAAAGGTTTCCGGCTCGATTATCGAGAAATTATTCGACAGGCTGGTTCCGAATAAGGACGGCGAAATGGTAAAACGTTCCGGAACTCTTAAATCCGTTTGTTTTGGAGCGATAAAAGTGTTTTTGATTACGATTGCTACAATAATCGCCCTCGATAATCTCGGAATCGATATCGGTCCTATTCTTGCCGGTGCCGGCGTATTGGGAATTGCCATCGGCTTTGGTGCGCAGCAGCTTGTCAGAGATTTGATAAACGGCTTTTTTATTTTGCTTGATGATCAGATACGCATTGGCGACGTTGTGCAGATTGCCGGATGCAGCGGTGTGGTCGAGAGCGTGGATCTGCGTATGACAAAGTTGCGCGATGTGTCGGGAAACGTGCATTTTGTAAGAAACGGAGAAATAACGGTTGTCACCAACATGACAAAGGACTACTCCTGCTGTGTATTGGACGTTGGCGTTGCATACAGGGAAAACGTTGATGAAGTTGCTGAAGTTTTGAAGGACATAGGCGCGGAGATCATGTCGGATGAAAAATACAGCGGCGACATCCTTGCACCTGTTGAGGTTTTCGGCGTGGATAGGCTGGGGGACTCTTCTGTCGTCATACGGGCAAGGGTTAAGACTGTGCCGAACAAGCAATGGTCTATCGGCAGAGAGTTCAACCGCAGGATAAAGAATCGGTTCGATTCTCTGGGAATAGAAATACCATTCCCTCACATAACGGTATATCAGGGAATCGGCAAGGACGGCAAAGCGCCTCCGCTGAATGTTCAAAGTGCGGCAAAAGTGTAAACCATCGCCGGTATTCTCACAACTTTCAGGTCAGATCCGGCCTTCAGCCTGGCAGAGAAGACGGCAGTAGTGTACAAAATTCGGCCATGAGACGTCCGACGGAACTCCGTGGTCACATCCGGGAATGTACCCGCCGTCTTTGATCACCGGACGCAGCCTCTGAATTTCATCTTCGATAAATCTCCCGCCCTTGGCCATGGCGCGCTTATCCACACCGCCGCGAAAAGCCATTGCATGGCCGTATTCCCGGCGCAACGCAGGCAGATCGTTCCCTGCTGCGACTTCAACTGGTTCGCAAACATTGATCCCTGCCTCAATCCATAGAGGGATTAATTCGCCTATAAAACCGTCAGAATCCATGGAGTAAATACGGATTCCTGCTGCTCTGATAAAATTTCCCCAGCGTTTCCATGTCGGCAGCAGGAATTTCCGCGTCATTTCCGGTGAAAGCATCGAGTGTCCTTTATAAGCCATGTCCTCTGAAATAAAAAACTCATCCGGTGTGACGTATTCAAGACCTTTTTCAAGCAGTTTGAGAACGTAGTCCTCCCAGAAATTGATCATTTCCATCACCAGGTCGGAATCGTCGTAAAACATAATGCTGAGATTTTCAAATCCGCACCACTCGCGCAGCTGCCAGTATGGACCGTTGAAATGCCAGACAATCGGGTTCACACGTTCGTCCCAGGAACCGGATGATGGCGGGGTAACCATACTGATTCTGTCCGGGTCGTCCGGGTTATAACGTTTTTTCATCTGTTCCCAGTCATCCCTGTTTTGTACAGGACATTTCAGCCAGTTTCGAGTAACGAAATCTGTCGCTGTACGCAAATACGAAGCGTCGAATTCTAAACCTATTTCACAAATATTCCCTTTCCAATCCTGGACGACTTGTGAGTTGGTCCTCTTTTCAATAATTTTCTCCTCAAATTTTGGGCGCATTGTCTGATCAATGCTCAAATTCGCCTTAAAACCGTTGTCTGCCGGCATCTTGTAACCGCACGCACAGTTGAATGCTTCTGCGATGAGAGCATTCCCTATCAATCCTGCCGGCAGGCCTTCTTTGTACCAGCGGTTCCTTGTTGATTCTCTTCCGTGTCCTGGTTCAAATGGTATATAATCAGGCTTTTCGAACAGAAGTGTTCTCAAATAGCGTTCTCTTGAATTCATTTATATGTCTCCGCTTTCGGCAGAATGCTGTTAAGTGAGACGTCATTCTATATTTTTTTCGATCGTTCCTGACCGTCCTGTCCCACCCGCGAGACTGTAAGCTAAACCAGTTTCAAGCGCAATATAAATATTCATGCAAAGACACGGCGGAAAAGTTTAACATGTGCAGAGGAAAACACGATGTATGTCGTCCCATAACATATTGGATTTTTCACATAAATCCGCCGCGTCGCTTTTGGCTTTATAATGTAACGGGATTATTGTAGACTCAGAACGTTGTCATATTGAGTCAAGGGGCTTATACCATGGACGGGAAAGTAATTGTAGCGTTGGATGTGCCAAGTATGCAGGAGGCGGCTCAGGTTGTATCCGAAATTGGCGAAGAAGTATCTTTTTACAAAGTTGGACTTGAGCTTTTCATCGCCGATGGTCCTGCGGTGCTGCATATGCTTAAGGAAGAAGGGAAAAATATTTTTCTGGATCTGAAGCTTCATGATATTCCGAGGACGGTCGAACGTGCGGTGTCATCCTGCATCAAGTTCGGTGTGGATATGCTCACCGTGCACTCATCAGGGGCAACTGCGATGGTTGCCAGCGCTGCGGCAGCGGTTAGGACCGCGGGAGCAGATACGAAGATACTTGCGGTTACAGTTTTGACCAGCCTGGATGACAAAGATTTGCACGACGTAGGCGTATCACGCCCGATGGAGGAGCAGGTATGCGCGCTGGGGAAACTGGCGGTGGATTCAGGGGCTGATGGCCTTATATGTTCTCCGCGCGAGGTTGTCAAACTCAGGCAGACACTTGGACAGCGTCCGGTTCTGGTTACCCCAGGAGTACGCCCAGCAGGTGAAAATGCCGGCGACCAGAAAAGGATCGCCACGCCGGAACGCGCAATAGCTGACGGTGCTTCGTATGTTGTCGTAGGACGTCCAATAGTTCAGGCCGCCGACAGAAGGGCGGCAGCGAAAGCAATAAACAGCATGATTGCTTCCATTTAGGTTTTTACGGTATCTCAAAATATTTGCCGGGCAAAATATGGAAACTGCAAAATCTGGGAAAAAAACTAAGAAAAACCCCGCTCATGGGAAGGATGTTCGCGCGGGATTGAAGGCCACGACGGCGGGGTTGAAACATCACGGCGGACGCCATGGAGGTCTTGGCCGCGGACTTGATGCACTTTTCTCCCGCGAAACTACAAAGATGGTTTCTGATGCGGCGGTCGGAGTCAATCCAGACGATTCCGGACATGTCTCCAAGACGGTTTTAGATGTCCCCGTTGAACGAATTGTGGCCGGTAAGTGGCAACCACGCACAGATTTCGATGAGAATTCTTTAAACGAATTGGCGGACTCAGTAAAAACACATGGAATAATCCAGCCGCTTTTGTGCAGACCTGCTTCCGGCGGTAACTATGAGCTTATAGGGGGTGAGCGCCGTCTGCGCGCGGCAATCCGCGCTGGTTTGTCATCGGTTCCTGTGATTTTAATGGAGTCTGAAGACAAAATGGCCGCGGAGCTGGCACTCGTAGAAAATTTGCAGCGCGAGGACCTGAATGTGATCGACGAGGCGGAGGGCTACAAAACTCTTGCTGATACATTTGGTATGTCGCAGGCTGACATCGCTGAACGTGTAGGGAAAGCCAGAGCCACCGTCACCAATGTCATGCGTATGCTGAGTCTGCCTGATGAAGTAAAGCAACTGCTCAGAACAAGCGGAACACAGGGAGCAGAAGACAGGCCAAAGAACGATTTTTCACCCGGGCATGCAAAAGTTTTACTTGGTCTTGCGGATGAGTCTGAAATGATCAGACTGGCCAGCGAATGTGTACGGCGCGGATGGTCCGTCCGGATGCTTGAAGATCATGTAAAACGCGTAATAAAACCGAAATCCGAGCGGACATATTCCGCAGATATTCCTGAGTGGTATCTGAATGATATCTGCGACCGTTTGCGGCGATACTTCAAAACAGAGGTAACCGTAGTTTCAAGCCTCAGAAATAAGAATGGAAGAACCATCACAAATGGAAGGGTCGAGATTGAATTTCGAGACAACGACGACTTGGGACGCCTTTTGGAGATGTTCGGCATTGAGGTAAACGACTGAACAGTCTTTTGATGCGGCAATCAAGGCTGGCAGCGGATATTGAGCCAATTCATCGATGGGCCGGGCAGTGCATAATTTCACTGCATGGGAGGCAACCGTTCCAGCTTTCGCGGCAACACCTTCCGCTATGATTCCAGAAATTTTACCGCATGAGTTTCGCGGTGCAGATATGCCGTGTTTACTGGGTGTTCAGCGAAGTCTCGTTTCTTCAGCATCTTTTCATCAGTGATGCGTATCCAGGGGAAAGATGAGTTTGAGCTCTTGTTTCATCATTCAGCATATCTAAAGACCTGTTATGAAGGAATGAGGCTGCATTACTGCCAGTATTTACTGCGAGAATGTATGTGAAACCGTCCTCTGCTTTTATTTCGGCGTATGCTATGTCATCGTTAATTCTTGAAAAATAAGCGCAGCATTCGGTATCCGAAATGCCTGCGGTTACGGCAAAAGCTTCGTCAGTGATTATTTCCCCGAATTTGCGCAGGCGTACTTCCGTATCAGCGAAGGAGCATATCCTTTCCGCGTAAAGAGACGCCGGACATGGATATGTGCGCTTAAAAAGGACATTTTGTTCGGACGATCTCGCTATTTTTATTGTATGTTCCGCATTGAGGGTTGTCACACGCACAACTCCGTCTATGTTTATGGACTTTGCACCTGTATCTATAAGGCCATCTGCGCGAAATTCCGCATTGAGAGGTATGATTTCCCCGCGAGAAGTTGTGATGGTCCGGTTAAAACAATTGAAAACATCATTAGGAACAAGCAAATTAAGCCCGAAAACTGAATGAACAACTGTGTCTTTTATCATTTGAGCATATTGAACAGACAGAATAGTTTTCCCGTCCGGGAGCGCGGCGTGCGCAGTTATTACGCGGGCAATGTCGTAGTTTGAGACGCCTTCGCCAATTGTATTTGTTTCGACAAGATTGTATCTAGCTGTGCACAGGAAACCATTTTTATATGCGACAGTCTGCGAATCGATTTTAGAGCATCCAACGGCGATCCCATTCACACACAAATTGATATTTCCCTGCCATTCTGCCATGTCGCTTCTGTTCAGAGGAAGACATAATGAAGTGGGTCCCTGAGCACCGGCACACACGTGTGTTCGGACGACGCCATGACTGCGTATGCATGCCGCGCCATGAAAATCGTCTTTCCAAACGAAGCTTTCGTTCCTTGTGCCGACGGACGCTTCTGACGGAATGTTGAAGATGGAACGCCAGTAAGCTCCGTATGAAAGTGAAAGAATGTGATCGGACTCGAGTCGTCTGAGGTAGAAAGGGGAGAGTCGTCCAAGAGGGAACAGGCGGCGCGAGAAGCATGTGCCGTCGCCGGAATAGTCCATTTCAGTTTTCACCTGCTGGAGCCAGCCTGACTCAAATGCGGGAGCGTCACCGTCCTTAAACTTGTCCGCGGCCATTATGTAAACAGGAAGTGCATAACATTGACAATACGTATATCTCGCACGTGTGTCTCCGCCCAGCCGAAGCAATCTGCCATCCGGGAAAATAAAGTTGCGCACGATATTCCAAAGGTTTTCGGCATTATGAAACAGAGGATCCGGAACGGGTTCTGATGTTTCGCGGAAGCCATACCACGACATTGCAACATGCGACAGAGATATGAACGAGTAGCCGATATTCATATAGCCGTGATGATCAAGAGAGTAATTTTCCGTAAAATTCGCTCCGACCCATAAGTCCTTTACGAGACGTCCACGGTATTCTTTTTCTGAGGTTTCATCTGAGGGGTGAGAGATGCCGGCGGTCAGGAGCCTGTCCGCCTTGTCAAGAATGACATCTCGGATTACATCATGCGGGAACTCACTGAGGGTTCGGTAAAGGAAGCACCCGTTCCATATGTTCGATTCCGGATGGTTTCTCCCGGAACTGTTGGGAATTCCTGCGACAACATCCCAATTTTTTAAGATGGATTCAGCTTCGGACAGCATGACTGTCTTGTACATTTCCATGTCGTTATCCGTCATGTACGGTTTAAGCAGGCGAATTCCGTGAGCTGCACGTTCCAATCCGAGCACAGATATCCAGTGCTGTCCCCAAAAGTTTGCATCCGTTGCTGGAAGCTTTGCTACGCTTTTATGGGAACGCAATGCATAGCGCAGGAAAGCAAGAGCCGTTTCACGTACCTCATCTCTTGAAATTGCTGGAGAAAACTCGTCTGTTTCCAAATTCTCTGACATAACAGCCAATGCGGCTGAAACATTGAGATTGCTTTGCACTGCCCAGTGGGCGCTTTCACCTGTTCCGTAGAAAATTTGCCGGGGATCGTATGGAGACACCGAAGTGAACCTGCGAAGCGAACGAAGCCACGGAATCATCAGAGAAAGGTAATCTCTGTTTGTTACAGCTGGTGTTTTTGGAATCTTCATTGAATGTTCTCCTCTTGGTTGAAGATGTATCTGCAATGCGGATCAGGACAATCTGACGCGTGGGTCCATCCAGGCATATGCCACATCCGCCGCCAGATTGCATATCTGGTAAAGAAATGCTCCTATCAGAACGACCGCCCGTACCATCGCAAGATCAGATGAATTCACAGCATTCAGTCCAATTCCGCCGAGACCGGGAATACCGTAGAAACTTTCGAGCAATATGCTGCCGGTAAAAAGAAACGGAACCGACAGGCTCACATTTGTTACAACGGGGATCATACTGTTGCGCAGCACGTGCTCAAACAGCACTTTATACGGTGGTAAGCCTTTGGCTAAGGCAGTACGTATGTGCGGACGCCGTGTCTCCTCAAGTATAACCGTTCTGTAAAATCGTACATCCTGGCCAAGACCGCTCACGATGCCTATGAGAATTGGCAGGCAGAGATATGTCCAATTCTCAAAACCCCATACAGGGAAAAGGCCAAGTTTGAATGCCAGAAAATATTGTCCTGCAGCAACCCATATTACATAGTTGATGCTCATCAGAGCGGTTGTAGTTCCCAATGCTATTTTATCGAACATCCCCCCATTGCTCGCAGCGCACAACAGTCCAATAAGAACAGCCGCGATGGTTCCGATCACCATAATAGGCACAGTCAGCGACAGTGATATGAATACTCCGCTGCGTATTACTTCCCAGACAGGTTGCTTATACTCTACTGAATATCCGAAATCACCGCGAACAATGTCATAGATGAAATAAAGGAACTGGATAAGTATCGGACGGTCGTATCCATGAATATGATTGTATTCCGCTATTGATTCGGCTGTCGCATTTTTGCCGAGTTCAATCATTGCCGGAGAATCGCCGGCCACATTGAAAAGAATAAAAGTTAGAAGCGCCGCTCCAAACAGCGTTGGAATCATTTGCAGCAGGCGACAAAGTATGTAACGAAGCATATCAGTCCTGCGGTTGGAACATCGCCGGATCCAATTGTATTCCTCTAGGAGCCAAATCTCCGAAGAATGTTGGGACGGCTCCGGTGGGTCTGAAATGTCCAACTATCTTTCCGCCTGCAGTTATGCCTGTTTGCGTGTACTCGAAAATATCCTGCATCGTTATCTGGCTACCTTCAAGTCCGACAACCTCGGAAATGCAAGTGACCTTACGCGAACCGTCGCTCATACGCGACTCATGAACAATTATATCTACTGCTGAAGCAATCTGTTCACGAATAGCTCTGGAAGGCAACTCCATGCCGGACATAAGCACCATGGTTTCGAGACGGGAAATAACATCCCTTGGAGTATTGGCATGGACAGTAGTAAGAGAACCGTCGTGTCCGGTATTCATTGCCTGAAGCATATCGAGCGCCTCTCCTCCGCGGCATTCTCCCACAATAATACGATCAGGACGCATTCTTAGGGCGTTTCTTACCAGATCTCTTATTGTGATCGCGCCTCTTCCTTCGATATTTGGCGGCCTGGCCTCCAACCTTACAAGATGCGGCTGATTGAGTCTAAGCTCTGCAGCATCCTCAATCGTCAGAATCCGTTCATTGTGAGGCAAATAGTTGCTCAACACGTTAAGCAGCGTTGTTTTGCCGGATCCAGTTCCTCCAGAAACCACAATATTTTTGCGCATACGAACGCAGACATTGAGAAATTCCGCCATCTGCGCGGTAAGTGTTCCAAATCCGATAAGATCTGTGTCGAAAAGTTTACGTTTTGAAAACTTTCGTATTGTAATACACGGACCAACAAGTGAAAGCGGATGAATAACGCAATTTACACGGGAACCGTCTGCCAGACGTGCATCAACATACGGCTGACTTTCGTCGACGCGTCGTCCGAGAGGGGATACGATACGCTCAATAACCGCCATTACTGATTGTTCATCAGTAAACGACATATCAGTTAATTGAAGCTTTCCGGCGCGTTCGACGTATACGTTGTCACACCCATTGACCATTATTTCCGTAACACTGTCATCCGCGAGCAGGTCCTCAAGTGGGCCGAGGCCTAGAGCTTCATTAAGGATTTCTGTGCCTATCCGGTCTGGGTCTATGCCTTCCGGCAGTCTGTTTCTGACGTCCTCAATTATGTCGCGTACCGTATCTCTGGCGCGCTGGCGCAGTTCATCTGTATTGATTCGTGAAGCCGAAAGTCGCTTGATATCAAGACGGTCCACAAGCTCCCGGTGTATTTGCACTTTGACAGAGCGACGTGTTTCCGCCAGAGGATCGTGGCGTCGAGACTGTTGCGAGGCATCAGATTGAGGCTCAGGGACGGCGGAACGTTCCAGTTCCTTCTGCTGCGGAACTTGCGTTGCATGTTGCTGTTTTTCCTCCGCCTCATATTCTGCGCGCGAAACGCTGTATGGCTGCGAAACAGAATCCTGCTGTGGTCCAGTGGGATGCGTTTCTCTTTCTTCCTCCGGGAGGTCTGTAAGCATCAGCGTAAACGGACCGATAGAAACGGGCGTTGTCGGCAGTACTTCTGTGGCCCTTCCCGCCGGGATGGCGTTTACAAAAGTTCCCGTTTCGGATCCAATGTCGTCTATTCTGTATTTCCCGTTAGAGATCGTAAGCAGGGCGTGGCGCTCCGCTACTGCCGGGTCATTCAGCACGATGCGGCACCTCTCACTCCGTCCTATTGTGTATGCGCCGTTTCTCAGCGATAATTTGATCGGAGTGTGTTTATCGCGGTATATTGTGAGGACTGTCATTTTATTATTGAGACGGCAGGGGAACGTCAGATGGAATGCGAACGCCGCATTTTCTGCCGCGCCTCATTCAGTTCCTGAAGTTCTTTTTCAACTTTATCGAAATCAATTCTAGGCAAATCACGTTCAAACGAAGTGTCTGACTGGTTACGAAGAGAAAGAACAAGTTTACCCTTCATTTGCTGTGCAAACACAAGCAGTTCCGCTTCGCGCGGCGTTACCTGCAGCGTTACCGTTCCGTAGTTCGATGCTTGTCTGTTGTTTGCCGAAATTGTGCGGAAGGTGTCGCTACCTGTCGCCAGCACAGTTACATTCTGAAGAACCGTGAACGTTACTAGTTCTGTTTCGCTGTAACCATCCGAACTCGTGTTCGGCAAAGCAAAAGAACCGAGAACATCGACGCAATCGTTAGGTCGGATCATCCCGGAAACAGCAGCCGCTCCTGATACGGGTATGGACACAGCTCTCATTCCCTCCTTCACATCGTCAGAGAGTGTTCGTGTTCTGGTTCGTCCGCCCTCTATGTCGGTCCACAATATAGGCGAGCGTGCAGAAAGCGGATTTTTAAGTTTTCGTCCGATAATACGCTGATATTCCTCAAGTCTTATAGCATCATCGCGTATATCTCCGGCAAAAACCGTCATTTTCCCGATATCCTCTTCCTGAATTACGGTTCCCTGCGCAAGCTGCCTGGAAGTACCGACTACAGCGACCTTCTCAGCGTTTTTATAAAGCCGCTCGTATTCCTGTCTGAATTTTCGTTCATGTGCATCAAGCCAGGCCCTTGATGCCGCGGCCGCGAGCAGACCCAGAGCCACAGATATGATGAGAATAAATTTTTGTTTCATTTCAAAGGCTCCCGTTTAGTCGTTCAGCGCATCCTTATAGAGACTTAGTGCAGCTTTTGCGACATTGCTCCATGTGTAATTTTTTGCTCGTTTGGGGCCCTCCGTGCGCAATCGGTCACGAAGCGAGGTATCCAGAGCGATTCTTACAATTGCCTGCGACATGTCATCTACACTTTCCGGATCAAAGTAAAGAGCAGCACCATTGTCTCCGCCTCCCAGATCAAGCAGGGCAGGGGTCGCCGACGCAGCGACCGGAGTTCCTGCCGACATGGCCTCGAGCATCGGAAGTCCGAATCCTTCATGAATGCTTGGCAAAATCATCGCGTGAGCCGAACTTATGATATACGGCACATCGGAAGGGATAATTTCAGGCAGGAAACGCACATGCTGCCCAATGCCGAGAGAGTCAGAAAACTGCTTGAGTTTCTGCAGCTTGGCAGGGGTTCCGTACACGCCTAGAACAAGATCTATCCCGTGTACCAGAGTAACAGCTTTTGAATAAGCCTTGAGCATGTTGTAGAGGTTTTTGTGAGGCTCTGCGCCGCCCATGTACAGCAGGCACGGGCGTGTGTAGTCGTAGCTCAGGGAGATCCGGTCGCAGGTTTCCTCGTCATATTCGTGGAACTCAGGCCCGACACCAGGAGGAACTGTAACGCATTTGTAAGCCAGATCCGGAAAAATGGACCTGACGTCCTCAAGCGTGGCATTGGAAACGGTCATCGCCCTTGTACATGCTTTCAGAGATGCGCTGAGCGACTCCATAAAGGCGATACTTTCCTGCGGGGAGGTTTCATACCGGCATTTTATCGGAGCACAGTTATGTATCGTGAGGACAATCGGCGCATTGTACCCGATAGAGGGACATATCCTGTGCGGGGTATGGTAGATGTCCGGTTTCAGGCGTTCTGCCAATTTGCGCATTGGCAGCTGGGCAGAGGGATCCTCAGGAGGTGCGACACATGTAGTCTGGAGAACATTCTCCATGTCCGGGAGCCGAAACTTACATGACGGATGACGCACCACAGTAAGCCTGTCACCTGTTGTTTTGAACAAATCCGCAAGTGCAGTGGCCAACCCGGATGCATAACGTATGATGCGAGGGTATTTTGCCGTGGCCAGCCTGGCATCGAACAAAACATGCATTTCATTAAACTCCGATTTCTTCCTTGATAGCTACTGCAATGTCATCTGCCAGCTTATGCGCCGTGGCATCGTCCACGGCTTCCACCATCACTCTGCACATCGGCTGTGTTCCTGAATAACGAACCAGTACCCGGCCGCATCCGGAGAGAGCCTCTTCCGCTGCTTTAATTGCTGATGATGTTTTTGGAAGGGTTTTCATTTCGGGTTTTTCTCTGACGGTGACATTTATCAGCCGCTGCGGAGCAGTTTTGAATATCTGCGCAAGTGTTGAGAGTTTTTCACCGCTTGTACGTATTGCAGTGAGCAGTTGCAGAGCCGTTACAATTCCGTCGCCGGTAGTGTGTTTGTCGAGGAAAATAACATGCCCGGATTGCTCTCCGCCCAGACACGCGCCTTCCCGTTGCATCATTTCAAGTACGAGCCTGTCTCCCACGCCTGCGTCCATCCATCTTATCCCCATTCTGTCGAAGGCCAGTCGAAGCCCAAGATTACTCATGGGAGTAATCACCACGAGCTTATTTTTAAGCTGTCCTGCGTCCAACAATTGCTTCGCACATATGGCGATTACATGATCCCCGTCAACCTCCTGACCTTTCTCGTCGACCGCAATAAGTCTGTCGGCGTCGCCGTCAAATGCCAGACCGATATCTGCTCCGAGCTCTACAACCTTGCGCTTCAAGTCGTCGGTAAACTGCGATCCGCAGTTTTCATTTATGTTGAATCCGGAAGGTTCATCATGTATTGTGCAAACTTCTGCTCCTAACTCTGAAAACACCGTTGGCGCAACCTTGTATGACGCACCGTTGGCACAATCAAGGACGATTTTCATCCCTGCAAGAGTCAGCGAAGCAGGAAACGTCGCCTTGCAAAACTCAATGTAACGTCCGGCTGCATCGTCAATGCGCTTTGCACGTCCTATTTCCGAATTGGCAGGAATCTTGTCAGAAAAATCCCCGGAAAGAACAATCTCTTCAATTTCTTTCTCGATACTGTCATTAAGTTTAAAACCATAAGAGGAAAATATCTTTATGCCATTGTCTTCAAACGGGTTGTGGGATGCTGAAATTACGATTCCGGCAACGCAGCGCATTGTTCGCGTCAGGAAGGCGATCCCAGGGGTGGGAAGGGGACCGGTAAGCATCACATTTACACCCATTGAACATATTCCGGATGTTAGAGCGTTTTCGAGCATATATCCGCTCAGCCGTGTATCTTTCCCTACGAGTATACGGTTCAGTCCCTGATGATTACGCTTGAGCACGTAGGCTGTCGCCCTGCCCACTGCAAGTGCCGTTTCTGCCGTTATAGGATATTGATTGGCCGTTCCTCTGATACCATCCGTGCCGAAAAGCTTACCCATTGCCATTATCTCCTCAAAAACAAAAACACACCGCCACATCCCAACGAAAACATGCCGCAAAGAGGCGAACATCCCCGCCTCGTAAAACGCGGGCTCATTGTAACAGAAGACGCGGTGTTTTCGCAAGCTCCCGAGTTTGACTAGGTTTATAAGCACGATGAACCAATTGCTCAGCATCATGCGCAGTCAGTTGCATAAACGTAAAGTTCTCGCGTCACAGAAACAAAAGGATTTACGTTAGTCTTCTGTGAGATGTCGGCAGTCTGTCGTGTGTTTGCGGATGCCGTAATTTTTGTCGAGTTCAAATAGCAATTAAATTGGTCACAGTAATGGCTTCTGCAACGTACTTGCTGGGCGCAAATCTTTGCTTCCGTCGGTGATATATCGCAGGCGTCATAAAAAGAACGCAATGTATTAAGATCATATAAACATTACAGGGAAGCAATGCATAGCCGCATAGCCGGACTAACTTTAACGTCCGAACAATAACTCGCGTACGCGGACCTTGCGGTTTGTCCTTCCGATTCTCAGACTGTCAGACCGCATAGCGGTGACTTACATAGAAGTACGTGCAAGAAACGAACGATTTTTTTTATCAAAGGTTTGGGGCTGTCCCCTCCAACTTTCACGTCGGAAAGTGCAACTGTCAAAGACGACATTGTGCGTAAACCTCGATGGCGGGTGTAACAGGTTGCATGCATGTTTATGAAACTGCTACATCGTGTCCCCTAACTTTGATTGGACTGTCTCCCCCCGCAACGCGCCTGAGAAATCATTGTCGAGACACTTCCCCAAGTTGTTTGTTCTCTTTTGTAAATCACCAATTTCGATACATTATTTTCTCTATCTGACAGAATATTTGACAATTGATCGTCGGACGCAGTGCATAAAAGAAAATCAGGTTACAGGTGTGGTTTTTCGTTACATGTTAAAGTTTTTGCTCCTTCTGCTGTTTGGCGAAAGTCACGTGTTTCGGTGCATCATGATTTATTCTAGCCTCCTGCGCACGGGGTCTAGCTTTCTATTACTCGTTAGTTGGTTCGTTCTTACCTGATCATAATGGACGTGATCATAATGGACGTGGTTTACTTGGTTTACCGCCATGGGCGGGAAGGAGAAGAGCGACCAATTCTCTCGTTTCTGCCCTTCACCGAGTATCCCGCCGCACATTAAACGTTTAATGGCAAGAGAAACGTCCACTAATTTTTTTTCAGAGACAGATATTGGTATTCAGGCAGTAAGTGAATATACGCATTGGAACACTTTCCGCCGAGGGATTTTCTCGGCATGTTGTTTATGATATTTTCCACTCTTCTGAGTTCTTCGCTGCTGACGCGGGAGAAGTTGGTTCCTTTTGGGAACCATCTTCTGAAAAGGCGGTTGCAGTTCTCAATTCCGCCTTTCTCGTTGGAGTCGTAGGCACGTGTATAGTAAACCTTGCACTTCAAGGTGTCCTCAAGCTTTGTCTGGTTGAGGAATTCGCATCCGTTGTGACGGACAAGGCATTGATGATAACGCTGCGTTTGCGTAGGCGCTTTAAAGCGCGGATGACTTCGGCTTGAGATACAGCATTAAGCTTCTCAACACAGTACCTGCGCGATTTGCGGTCATAGGTGCAGAGTATTCCGCCCTTGCCCTTGCTCGAAGAAAAGACGGCATCCATTTCCAGATGTCCAAGACATGCCCGGCTGTCGGCCTCTTTTGGCCGGTCGGCAATGCTGTTCCGACTAGGCACGGTTTTGGCCGGATATGGTATAATCCGAAGTTTCTTTTTCTGCCCGGGATGATATGGCGTGCCGCCATGTTTTGCCTTAAGAAGCCCCGCATCAATGATGTTGTAAATCGTACGCGGCGACGGAATGTATTTATTTTGATATTTTCTTTGAGTATCATAGAGACGCTGTAAGGAGACATTTTATCGTTGAGAATAAGGTTGGAAAATTGTTCTGCTGTGAAAGGAGACGTCTTGATCCGCGGTTTTTTGTTTGCTGCTCAGCGTGGCATTGTGTCCACCCCGCCGCCCCAGCGTCATGCCTCGATGTAGTCGAATCTTCGTTCATGTTTGCCACGCCTTCGGATGTCAGGCGTTAAAATTGCCCCTGAGGTACGCCTTTGCAGCTCGCGTCTCCAAAGTGTCTGCGAGACGCCGTGTGTCTTTGCAAAAGCCAGAATGGAAATGCTGCCTGGCTTCGTCCTGAGCTAGTTATTCCATGCCTTGCCCAGACGTTCGCGGTCTTCAAACTTAAGATGTGCCCGTGGATGAGAATATTTGCTATACTCCGCCATGATGTTTTTCCCCGCGTGGATTGCCTTTATTAGCAGAAAGCGAAACATCACTGTTTTCCGGAAATGATCTGCCCGCACGGCGGGAATGCGCATCTCCAGGGCGTTTCTTTTCATGTCTGCAATCCTTCCTTTAGGTATGGACGTTACATTCTGCAACCTTCCCTGAAATCGTTTCATGATGCATTGTCTTGACGGAGTATGTATCTTATGGGATAATGATACGTATTTCTTCGGAACACAGTAAGGGGCAACGTGTTGGAATCGGTTGAAATAAAAAGTTGTCAGCTTTGTCCGCGGCTATGCAGGGCGGACAGGAGCGGTGGCCGTGTGGGCTATTGCCGTGCAGGAAGCACGGTTCGCGTGTTCCGTTGGGGTCCGCACAACGGCGAAGAGCCGCCGATTTCCGGCAGCCGCGGATCTGGGACAATTTTCTTTTCTCACTGTTCTTTAGGTTGTCTTTATTGTCAAAACTATCCATGGAGCGCTGGCGGGCAGGGGGATGATGTCGGAATAGACGGCCTTTGTGAGATAATGAATGAGCTTCATTCTTCAGGATGTCACAATTGGAATCTTGTCACGCCGGGGCCCTGGCTGCCATACATTGAAATCGCAGCTGAGAAGGTTCGCGGCGGAGGTGTGGATCTTCCTTTTGTATACAACACGAGCGGCTACGAAGTTGTCGATGTAGTTTCAGAATATAAGGACTTGATGGATATCGTTCTCACTGACCTGAGGTATTCCTCGGACGAAACTGCGCGTGAGGCGTCAAATGCGCCGGATTACATACGGTATGCGCGTGAGTTTGTGAAGTGGTGTACAAAAGAAATCGGGCCGTTGGAGATAGACGGCAACGGTGTCGCTGTTCACGGTACAGTTGTAAGGATACTTGTTCTTCCCGGTCATGCGGACGAGGCGGTAAAGAGTCTGGAATGGATAGCCGACGAGTGTGGAACAGACACCTCTATAAGTGTGATGGCTCAGTATACTCCGGTTCATAAAGCGCTTGAGAATCCGGGATGGGACAGGTGCATAACGAAAGAGGAATACGAACAGGTGACTGAAAGCGTTGAGCGCCTAGGTTTTGAAAATGGGTGGATACAAGAATTCGGGGTACCGCCGCCGCCTGACTTAGTCGGGTGCAACATGAGTCCGGGAGGACCTTCGCACGGCATTTGACAGTGTGATTCCCATACGGATCGGATGTTGAGGAAAAGATGCGGTATCGCAACGACGGTTGGAAAATACATTAGAATACACAATGAGTTGAGACGGTTAAGATGGACCGTCCACCAAATACACGGAGAGACAGATGAGCGGTCATAGTAAATGGGCTACGATCAAACACAAGAAGGGCGCGGCGGATGCAAAGCGCGGCAAGATGTTCAGCAAGCTTGCCAAGGAAATCATGATTGCTGCCAAATCTGGCGGTGATCCGTCAATGAATCCTACGCTTCGCACGGTTATCCAGAAGGCAAAAGCAATCAACATGCCCAATGATAACATAAATAACGCCATTAAAAAGGGCACCGGCGGCGGGTCTTCTGCAAACATTGAGGAGATCACGTATGAGGGGTATGCTGCCGGAGGAATTGGTCTGATAGTTAATGTTCTCACCGACAATAAGAACCGTGCTGCGGCGGAGATTGGACACATATTCAAGCGCAATGGTTCTGAATTTGCAACGCGTGGTTCTGTAGCACGCAATTTTGAAAGGCGTGGTCAGATTATAGTTGAGAAATCTGCTGCAGAAGAAGACAAGCTTATGGAGATTGTCCTCGAAGCGGGGGCTGACGATATGAGCACGGATGACGAGGGATATGAGATACTTACACAGCCGAATGCATATCAGGCTGTAGCGTCCGCGCTTGAGGAAGCTGGTGTGCCTACCGTAAGTTCTGATATCGTCTATCTGCCTATGGTGACGAAAGAGCTTACAGATCTTGCAAAGGTCAAAGCTCTTCTTAAGTTTGTTGACGTCCTTGAGGATAATGACGACGTTCAGAATGTTTATCATGATGCGGATATTCCGGACGATCTGCTGGCACAGGCAGAAGAAGACTGATTATGCTTGAGAACCCGCCGCACTGCCAATGTACGATGTGCGTTTTTGTGCCGGGCGGCGGGTTTCGTGCACCGGCATTCTTTTACTGACGTTTTTGCGTGCGCAGGGAAAGATATGTATGAAAGAATTGGCATATGTGCTGATAAATCCGTATACGATAAGAAAGTCACGTCTGGGCGGAGTAATTGCTCGTTATCTCAGCAGGACTGATCTGCGGCTTGTCGCTGCCAGGATGTTTGGCCCTAGCATGGAGTTGGCGGAGGGATATGCGCGCTGCGTCGTTGAGCGTGAAGACGGCACCCCTGAAATGAACAGGCTGATAGCAGATTACGTAACGAAGGAATACGCCCCGAATGTTTCTACAGGCCGTTCCCATCGATGTATGTGTCTGCTTTTTGAAGGAGAAGACGCCATTCGCAAAATATGGGAGGTTACGGGGTCGGTAACGCTCAGGTGGGGATGCGGACAAACTGTGCGCGAGACGTATGGCGACTATATTCAAAATGACAGCGGTGAGGTTACGTATTTTGAGCCGGCGGTTCTTGTCGGTCCTACAAAGGATTTCGTAAACAGGACACTTCGGCTTTTATGTGAACATATACCGGGTGAGTCCGGGTTGGTGAATTCGCATAACGAAGAGAAAACACTTGTGATGCTTAAGCCGGACAACTTCCAACGGCCATCACTGAGAGCCGGAAATATAATCGACTTGCTTTCGTCGTCCGGATTGCGCATTGTCGCCACAAAGAAGTTTTCAATGACGGTCTCTCAGGCAGAGTCTTTCTATGGTCCTGTCGTCAAGTCGTTGACAGAAAAATTCCCGGTTTTCGGCGCTGCTCGTGTGGCGTCTGCCGTGAGCCGGGAGTTGGGGTTCAGCGTTACGGATGAAGAGGCTGCCGGACTTTGCACAAAAATTGCCGAACGTTTCGCTCGTAATCAGTTTGAAGACATTGTCGAGTTTATGACCGGGTACCGCCCTTCAGACGTCCCGGAACGGGAGAAGGATATCAGAGCCGGAGCGGAGTGCCTTGGACTCGTGTATGAGGGCGAGAATGCCGTTGCAAAAATAAGGGACATCCTCGGCGCGACAGATCCTAGCAAGGCTCGTCCTGGTTCGGTACGCAGGGAGTTTGGCACAAATATAATGGTAAATGCGGCTCACGCTTCGGATTCTCCTGAGAATGCCGAGCGGGAGATGAAAATAATTGATATTCTCGGGGACAATATGTCTCCGTTCATCAGGAAATATTGTTATTAATTTCACATGCGTTGTCCGGTGCTGTTCCGGAGGATTCCAGCATATGATATTTTCATGACAGGGAACGGACGATGAATGAGCGTCTAAAATACATACAGCCATCGGCCACGCTGGCAATAAGTGCAAAGGCTAAGCAACTCGCAGCCGATGGAGTTCGTGTTTGTAATTTTGCAGCCGGAGAGCCGGATTTTGATACTCCGCAAATAATTAAAAACGCATGCTGCAAAGCATTAGACAATGGATTGACAAAGTACACTCCTGTGCAGGGGATTCCCAAGCTTTGTTCTGTGATATCTGAAAAATTGCGCAAATGCAATAATTTGAATTATTCCCCGGAGCAGGTAATTGTCAGCGGAGGAGGAAAGCAGTCGCTTTCGACGGCGTTTCTGGCTTTGCTTAATCCAGGAGACGAAGTTATAATACCAGCTCCGTACTGGCTCAGCTACCCGGAAATGGTGAGAATAGCCGGCGGGGTGCCCGTTTTTGTTGAAGGAGACGAATCGGACGGCTTCCGGCTGTCGCCGAAAAAACTGGAGGCGGCTATAACGGATAGGACAGTCGCGTTTGTTTTGAACTCACCATCCAATCCGACCGGTTTAGTTTACAGTGCAGGAGAATTGCGTCAATTTGGTGAGATTTGTGTCCGCCGTAATGTATGGATTATTTCGGACGAGATGTACGAGCGCATGATTTACGGCGGGGAAAAGCATGTAAGCATAGCTTCCCTCTCCGATGAAATCTACGAACATACCCTTACAGTCAATGGCGTATCCAAGGCTTATGCAATGACGGGATGGCGGATAGGATATGCTGCAGGTCCTCTGCCATTTATAAAGGCTATGTCAAAGGTTCAGAGTCACTTGTCTTCTGCTCCGGCGACATTCTCTCAAATGGGGGCCATGGAAGCACTTATGAATGCAGAGAAAGATATTCAGCCTATGCTGAAGGCCTTTGCGGAGCGCAATGAGCTTATGTTCAGACTGCTGTCCGAAATCGATGGGATCAGGTGTCAGCGTCCGATGGGTGCGTTTTATATGTTCCCGAACATATCTGCATTCGGAATGAATTCCGTGGATTTCGCCACAAGATTAATCACAGAGAAACATGTTGCGGCGGTGCCCGGAGTTTCTTTTGGAAGTCCGGAAAATCTCAGGTTCAGTTATGCCTGCGGCAAAGAGGAAATTGAAGAGGGGATGCGGCGTCTCAAAGAGTTTTGTGACACGCTTCCGCGTGTGTCGTGATCTTTGGCTGTGTGTCAGGGACAAAGTGCTGTCTATTTCTGCATGGGAAGTGTATGTCTTACGTAATATGTGTTGACGGCCCAGCGGCCTCAGGAAAATCTACAGTTGGCAGGCTTGTGTCCAACAAGTTGGGATGTTTATATGTTGATTCCGGTGCGTTATACCGTATTGTTACGTGGCGCGCGCTGATGTCTGGCATTGACACAGATGATGCTGGGGCTGTGGCCTCCTTTGCTTCTGCGATTTGTCCGGTATTCAGAATAAGGGACAATCGTGTTGTTTGTGAGACAAACGGAGAAGAGCCTGGCGACAAGATACGTACTCCGGAAATCAACAGACATGTGAGCCCCGTTTCTGCGGTTCCTGAGGTGCGTGAGATTGTAACAGGCTGGCTGCGCAATATGCGTAATCTCGGCGACCTTATTGTCGAAGGACGTGATATCGGTTCTGTCGTTTTTCCTGATTCCCCATTTCGCTTCTACTTGGACGCTGATCCGGAAGAACGGTCTCGCAGGAGGTACACGGAGGAGGTAAAGAAGGGTATTTCAAACGACTTTTCGAAAGAAGAAGTTAAAAAATCGATTCTGAACAGAGATAAAATCGACAGCACGCGAAAGACTTCTCCGCTTAAGATTCCCGATGGCGCGGTTTTTATAGACACTACACCCATGTCTGCAGAAGAGGTCGCGAACGTAATTGTGCGCGAAGTGCAGTTGCGCATGGCGCGGTGTTAAGCACGAAAAGAGGAAAAAATGACAGAATTTAATTTTGATGAGGCAGTGGCTTCACTCAGGAAGCGGCATTCGGATTTGCTTTCCAGAAAAAATGTCCTTGACGAGTCTTTTAGCAATGGTATTTTCCGGCGGTATAAGTATCCGGTAGTTACTGGAGAGCATACTCCTCTTGAGTGGCGTTATGACTTTAATCCGGCGACCAACCCATTTCTGGAAGAAAGAATGGGGATACATTCGGCGTTTAATTCAGGCGCAATTATTTATGATGGCAAGGTGTGTCTGGCAGTCAGGCTGGAAGGAAATGACAGAAAGTCTTTTTTTGCCATAGCTGAATCAGATAATGGGGTTGACAATTTCAAATTCAGGAAGTTTCCCATCGAGATGCCGGACAACGGCAATCCGGAAACGAATGTGTATGACATGCGTCTGACACGCCATGAAGACGGGTGGATATACGGAGTGTTTTGTTCTGAGCGCAAAGATCCTACGGCAGCTCCGGGAGACTTGTCCTCAGCTGTTGCGCAGTGTGGAATTGCAAGAACTAAAGACTTGGACCTTTGGGAGCGTCTGCCTGATATTGTTTCTGAATCCCCGCAGCAGCGAAATGTTGTGTTGCATCCGGAATTTGTAAATGGCAAGTATGCGTTCTATACGCGGCCGCAAGATGGCTTTATTGACGCGGGAAGCGGAGGTGGAATAGGGTTTGCTTTGTGCGACGATATAACCCGGCCGGTACTGGGCCGCGAACTCATAATAGACAGACGGGAATATCATACCGTTAAAGAAGTTAAAAACGGCGCCGGTGCCACACCGATCAAAACGCCGAAGGGATGGCTTCATATAGCGCATGGTGTGCGCGGATGCGCCAGCGGGTTGAGGTACGTCCTTTACGCATTTATGACTGCGCTTGATGATCCCTCGCAAAAGATAGCTTCACCCGGGGGGTTCTTTCTCGCGCCCCACGGTACGGAATATGTCGGCGATACAATGAATTGTGTTTTCTGCAATGGCGCTGTCGCTCTCGACGACGGCAGACTTCTCGTATACTACGGTGCGTCAGATACAAATCTGTGCGTGGCAGAAACAACTGTAGGCCGTATGGTGGATTACTGCCTGCATACTCCTGAGGACGGGCTCTATACGTCGCGGTGCCTTGCCGCACGTATGGATCTCATTCGTGCCAACTATGCGCTGCCGGACGTTCGTAAACATAATCTGGAAATGTGATGCTCAGTTGTATGTAGTCGTAGTGCTGTTGTCGTTGTCTGTCCCTTTTTCAAATTTTACGACGCGTTTTTTGAAAAATTTCTTTCAGCTACTTGATTTATACTTTTTTTATTGTAGAATAGTCCGAATTTAAAAAGCACAAACCGGAGAAATACCAGATGAAAATAGCTGTCTGCATAAAGCAGGTACCGGACTCCGACAAGGTTACGATCGACAGGGAGACAAATCGTTTGAATCGTACAGGTGTTCCGAGCATAATAAACCCGTTTGACGAAAATGCATTGGAAATGGCTCTACAGCTGCGTGATCTTTACGGCGGTACTGTAACTGTGATTTCCATGGGGCCTCCGCAAGCGGAAGAGGCTCTAAGAACCGCCTTGGCACATGGCGCGGATGAGGCAGTGCTTCTTTCCGACCGAAAATTCGGTGGTGCCGACACTTGGGCGACGTCGTACACAATTTCTCTTGCGATACGCAAGCTCGGCGATTTCGATGCAGTTTTCTTCGGGAAACAAGCTATCGACGGCGACACTGCGCAAGTTGGTCCTGGAGTGGCAAATTTCCTTGATATGCCAGTCGTGACGTATGCGAAGAGCGTTGTTGTAGAGGGAGATCACTTTAAAGTTGAAAAGGTAACAGAAGACGGGTTTGAAATCTGGGAAGTTGCCAAGCCGGCGGCTTTCACCGTAGTGAAAGAGGCTAATGAGCTTAGAATGCAATCGCTCAGGCGTAAGATGGCTGCTAAAAAAGCCGTGATCACCGTCTGGGGTTTTGATGATTTGGGCGCCGATGTCGGACTCGTGGGGTTATCGGGATCGCCTACAAAAGTAAGCAAGGTTTTTGCGCCGCCTGTGAAAACAAACAAAGCGACAATTACGGGCACGCCTGCTGAAATGGCATCGGAACTTATCAAGAAGCTTAAGGAGCGTAACGTGTTATGAGCAAAGAGATTTGGGTCTTCGCAGAACAGAGAGACGGTGTTCTGGCTGGTGTTGTTAAGGAACTCTTGTCCAAGGGACGTGAGTTGTCCGAAAAGTCTGGTTTTGAGCTTTGTGCGGTTGTTCTTTCAGAGGATGGCGGCGTTTTTTGCGATGAACTCTACAAATTCGGAGCAAAGAAGGTTTATACTCTGGACAACGCCAAGTTTTCGTATTACCAGAATGACTATTATTCCCGCAGCATAGCGGATTTAATAAAAAAATATGTCCCTGAGATTGTTCTTTATGGGGCAACTTCCATCGGAAGAAGTTTGGCACCGACGATTGCGGCTATGCTTCACGTAGGGTTGACCGCAGACTGCACGCAACTTGATTTTGACGTTGAAAACGGCAACTTGCTCCAGACGCGTCCGGCGTTTGGCGGCAACATTATGGCGACGATTGTCAGCCCGAATCATCGTCCTCAGATGGCCACTGTGCGCTCTAATGTATTTAAAAAAGAACCGGTTGACAATCCGTCCGGCGAACGTATCGTATGCGAGACGAACCTTGATGGCATCCCTGAGCGTATGCGCAGAGTTGAAGTTATTAAAGAGAGCGACGCCAATACGATTGATCTTAATGCAGCTCAGTATATTGTTTCCGGCGGCCGTGGTCTTGGCGCTCCTGAGAATTTTAAGCTTGTTTACGACCTTGCTGCGGAATTGGGCGCTGCTGTTGGAGCTTCTCGTGCGACGGTTGACGCTGGCTGGATATCACACCATCATCAAGTAGGACAGACAGGAAAGACCGTATGCCCCGTGGTATACATCGCCTGCGGCATTTCCGGTGCGATACAGCATCTTGCCGGGATGCAAAGCTCCGATGTTATCGTGGCCATAAACAAGGATCCTTCTGCTCCAATTTTTGACGTGGCGGATATCGGTCTCATTGGCGACCTGCACGAGGTTGTTCCGGAATTGATACGACAGCTTGCTGCAGCAAAAGGCTGAATAAGTGCATTTTACCGAGGATTTCCTGAGGGAATATGAACGCAGACGTTCCGGTGCGTCCGGGACGTCTGTTTCATTTCATTCTGGAAGCCGGTATTCAAATGGCGGATTGATCCGTGTTCTCGGTGTGGACACGTCGTTACGCAGCACCGGCATCGGCGTAGTCGAATGTGTGGGGAATGATTTTGTCCTTGTAAAGTGCGGCACAATTAGATGCCAGAGATATATGACATTGTCGGAATGCCTGAAGAAACTCGCCGGCGGAATAAACGATGTTGTCGATGAATGCCGTCCGGATGAAGTGGCTGTCGAAGGAATATTCTGCTGCCGAAACCCTAAGACGGCAATTATACTAGGGCATGCTCGCGGCGTTGTTCTTCAGGTTTGTGCTTCCCGTGGTTTACCTGTTTACGAGTACACGCCGCGTCGTGTCAAACTTGCTGTCACAGGTGTCGGTACGGCTGTGAAAGTCCAGATGCAGCGCATGGTGGCTTCTTCTTTGCGTATGGACGAAATTCCGCAAAATGATGCGGCAGATGCGTTGGCTATTGCCATTACGCATGTTCATGCACGAACCGGTCCCGGACTGGGTACAAGGATATAAGAAGGCTTTGTGTACTTTTTTCTCAGTTGTTTCAAATAAAAGAACACGGGAAGGAAAACACCAAGCGGCAGCCGGTTCCTTCCCGCGGTTTTGTTCACAACATTTTTGAACTGAATATTCAGCGCGGAATAATCTGCAAACCCGCTATTCCTGTCCACCAATCAGTAGACTTTAACGAAATCTTTATGCTTTTCGCTTTGTTCCCCTCAAAACGGATTACATTCGAATTGTCTGGTTTGTCATTTGTTGTTGTCTTGGAAACGGTATGCTTTCCGGCTAACCATCCGTGTGCAAAATAAAAAACAGGATTCGCAGCAACAGCTCCGCTATTCTCATCGGTTGATATTGTTACATTCCCGGCACTGCTGTTGAACCCCGCGGAGAGATAGACGATAACATCATAGTTGTCGAAATCCAGTCCTTTTATGACAATTTCCGGATTCGGTTGTACGCATCCGCGCTTAAGCTTTAAAGTTTCCAGCGAAAACCCCCACGGTTCGCCAATCTGTGGTTTCGCGTCGCCTTCGATAGAAACTGATATTCCGGTAGGTACGCCCTGCGAGTCGAGGAAAAAATCCGGTCCGCTTGTTCCTATTACAAACTCATTCCAATAAGCTTGTTTAACATCGTCCAAACCTACAGCATCGTTTACTCTGAGATGCTGAGATGATGATGATTCCGTTACAAAATTTATTGCTATGCTTCCAGAAATTCCGGGAGCTTCTTCTATGGGTCTCGCTGAGGTTGGGCTTGGCACCAAACCCTCGCAAAACGCTTTTGCTTTTACCGTTGATGGTGATGTAATTTCCAACGGCCCATCATACCGCGGAGATTCTTCATCCGGCTCAGTGCCGTCTGTCGTATATCGAATGACGGCTCCATCAGTACCGCAAGAAGCAGACACACGTGCCGGCGTTTTCCCCGCGAAACCCGTAACTTTGATTTCAGGAGCCATGACGCGGCCTGAATATACACGTACAAAGTCAACCCACATATCTGTTTTGTTGTTGTACCTGTCCATGTCTATCTGCCATCCGCTTATGCCTCCTATGGCGTAGTTTATGAGGAACCAGGCAGCTTGTGATTTTGAAACATCTCCGGTGGGGTGCCTTCCTACTTCGATATTGTCAAAGTAATATACGGTATCCGTCTCAGTGATGGCCAATCCATACGTATGCGGGGACCATGACCATGATGAGCGGTTACCAAGTTTGAGCGTATCAGTTCGGAAACTTGTGGGTTTATAGTCTGGATTCGGAGTACCGTCGTCCAGTTTCTCTTTTGCCCATCCGGGTTTTTCCTGACCCCAGAAATGAGACACCTGACAGTATACGCCGCCTGAATTTGGATTTTTCGGGCCGTATCCGCCATACGCTTCGATAATGTCAAGTTCATCCGTACCGTTTTCCGTCCGTGTCGGATCAGACTCTGATTTGCCAATGTTTCCTTTGGTGAGAGTCCAAAATGCAGGCCACGAACCGGGTGCTGAATGCGCAATAAACCTGCATTCGAAATACGACGGTACATATGCGTATACTCCGGTCCCGTCCGGACGAATGGATGAAAGTATGCCGGACATGCCTTTAGTTCCGTACGGCTTGGATGCGTGTATGCGCAGAAAAGTCCCCCTCTGCCCGAATGGAAGATTTTCTCCAACCGGATCTGAGAACTGCCATCCGCTGAAATCACCTCCGCCCGTCTTATGCGCTGCATATGTTGCATCCGAACCGTCGGGGGAAATGGAAAGCGGACCATCAAAATCATCTTGAAAAACGAGTTTCATTCCTTCTGCACCCGGCGGAGTTTCTTCAGGAATTCCCTGGTTCCATATCACCCCGCCCAAATTGTAGAGTTGGAGTTCACAAATGTCTTGTTTGTTTGTATCGTTTTTGGCTTGGATTCGTATCGTGATCGGACCGTTGGGAAATTCATCCGCATGAAATACGAAACTATGTTCTTTCCCGTCAATAAGGGACATCTCTGAAATGACGGCGTCGTGTCCTCCCGAAGCGGGATTTTCGTCGGTTGGCTGCTGCCAGCACAAAACCCTCGCAGTTGTCATTCCCGGTGCAGAAAAAACAACTGTCGTGTCTCCTTTTATGAAAGAGCAGTATTCAGGTGTTACAACGGATATCGACTTGACAAAGTCGATTCCTTTATCGGAGTTCTCTGCTCCATTGTAAAAATCTGGGTACTCCTCTGCATCGACAGCAGCTGATGACTGATACACGGGAATGGTCGACACCACACCGGAAAGCAGCAGACCGAACATCGGAAGTGAAATTTTATTTTTTAGACTCATAGCACCGTCCTATCGTATTTTCATACGATACACAGCTGTAGCGTATCGTACTGCGGGAAACTTGAAATCATTCTACGTGTATGCTACCCTAAAGGAGATGTGTGTGTCAATCTTTGTACGAAATTGGTCAAGAATTACATATTGCAGCATTTTGGGGGAAACATGCCGTCTGTTGCTTCAGTAGTAGAAATTATCAGAAATCGGATAAAAAAAGGGGATTACCGCGTAAATTCTTTTCCGGCGAACAGAAGGCTTGCTGACGAGTTGGGGGTGAGCCGTCAAACAGTGCGCAAGGCTATAGACGTCTTGATTACAGAAGGGGTTCTCAAGATGTCGCCAACAGGCAGGGTGGAGACGACTGTCTGTACGGAGGGCATCACAAAGCATCTGGCTCTGCTTGCGCCGGCGTATCCTTCGCCGATTCTGATTTGTTTGTATGACGCCATTGAGAGTATAGCGGCGGAATATTCCTGGGATGTGAAAACCTTTCACTATACACATTGGCACGACCCGACCATCCCGAGCGTACTCAAGGGTATGGACGGGACATTTTTTCTTCCGTTTGCTAACGATATGCCGCGCGAAGTAATAAGGTTTCTCCTTGAGGCGCCGAAAGTTGTTGTTGCGGGGAGGGATATGTCGGCAAGCGGTCTTCCATCGCTGCAGATTTTTCCTCCAAGATTTGTTGGGAAATTACTTGACGACGCGGGATGTGCGGCAAATGGACTTGTCGCCTGTCTCAACACGCAGCCGATGGACATACAAATGCAGGGACGAATAGATTACTGGGCTCAATGGGTCGCCTTGAATTCTGTCAAAGGACCGCTTATAAATGAGCCTGTCAGGCCAGCGTTTTCCGCTGCTTTTCAAGCTCGGGATGTTATGAGCAGACTTCTTGCAAATGAACGCAATGGTATATTGTCTGATGTTCATACTATTTTTTGTACAACGTCGGCCGCTGCGCTTGGGGCAATGCGTGCAATGGCGGATTTTGGTTTGAAGCCAGGTGTGGATTTAATGGTCTGCGCCGCAGACAGCGCTTTTGGGGAATCAAAACTCTATATTCCTTCGCTGACGTGTCTTGATGCACCGGATCTTGATCCGTTTGTGCGTTTCATCCTCGAATGGATGAGCGATGATGATGCACAGTGGCCGGGAGCATTACTGATTGAGGCATCGGAACCGAATATTTTTGTTGGTGAAAGTACAGGCATAGAGAAATGACAAATGCTATGTTTTGCGCCTTCTGCTGGTTGGTTCTGGATAAGGAGATTTATCGATGAAAACGTATAGCAGATTTTGTTTATTTGTTGCTTTAACGGTCGTATCCGTGTATGCCGGTGCGCAATCTGCTGAGTGGACAGGAAACGGGAGCGGATCATTTTGGAGCGAGTCATCGAATTGGGCCGGTTTAAGATCACCTGAGAGTTCAAACAGTCTTGAAATTGTTTTCTCAGGAATGGGGGGACCTTCCGTGAACGACATTTCCAATCCTTTTGAAGTTGGTACACTGCGTTTCGGTTCTTCTGCCGGTGCATTCGATATTGCCGGCGAGCCGCTTGAACTTTACAGCGGCATAGTTAATGTGTCCGCGAATGAACAGCATTTCTCTTCAAAATTGATTTTTGCTGCACCATCGAAAATTTCGGCCGGTGTCGGGATTGATGCGGCAGGCGGCATTACAAGCACGGACGAAGACTCCGTAATCACAATCTCCGGTCAAAAACTGATTCTGAGCGGACAGAATTACCTTATGCTCGGAGAGCACGCACTTGGCGCTGATATAGATGTTGCCGTTAATGGCGGAAATACCGAAAATATGGGCGCGGCGAATTTTTTCACAGCAAACGGGAACGCTTCGCTTACAATTAAAGACGGCGCTTTTTTCTGCTCTCCGGCAGGAATTGTTTACGACAATGGAAGCAATTCCATTACTGTGAGCGGCGAAGAAACTGTTCTCAGTACGGATGGCGCCAATTTGTACCTGAACACCGGGTCTTCGCTTTTGGTGGACAGCGGGGCTGTCGTGACAAATGTTTCAGATCTGAGACTTGGAGACAATTCAAAATCGGATATCAGCCTGAATATCCTGAATGGAGGAAAAGTTTACGCAAATAAATTGACATACCGCGGCACCAGACGTGCAAATGTGAGAATAGCATCTCTTGGAAAAGACGGGACGCCGTCAAGACTTACTCTGGGATCTTTTGAACCTGTCAATTATTCAGTATTTGATTGCGATGTTACTGTAGATGCGGGCGGAGAAATGATAGTATCCAATGCCATGAAGATCGGATATTCGTGGAGCTCCCCATGCGGCAGTAATTGCTGCGTCAGGATAATTAATGGTGGAATGGCGTTTTTTGGTGGTGAGATAACGTTAGGAAACAGCTCATCTTGCTCAAATCTCATTCAGGTGGGTTCGTCAGATTCACAGAATGGTACTGAATCAATTTTGCGTCTGAACGCGGACAGTTTGTTCCGTATTGGCTGGGCCTCTGGTTTTGGGAATCAATTTCTTATTGACAGTGGCGGGGTAGCAACTAACGGCAACGTGATTGTCGGTGATGAGCGCTCCGGAGAAGCTGTTGACAAGTATCTCGGATCTTCCATGGTAGTAACAAACGGAGGACGATTTTTTGGACGTGTCCGCGTAGGGCTGCGCACAAATGGAGGAAAACTCATTTTGTCTGGAAAGGATTCTCTTATTGACGCATGCGGATTGAATCTGGAGTCTGGCTCCGGCCGGGATAATCTGATAATAATTAACGATGGGGCCACGGCCGCTGGCATCAATGAAATAAGGGTTGGATATGTTCAGCGGTCTCTGGCATATGCATACGGGAATGGTCTTGAGATCTCAGGCGGTGCAAAAGTATTTTCCTCCGGAGCGTGCTGTGTTGGCAGAACGGAATCTTACGAAAAAAGAATAAGCGGTAATAACTACGTAACCATGATTGGAAATGGAACGTCGTGGGATATGCAGGGAGGAAATTTACGTATAGGATATGCTAATTTTGCCAATACATACGCGACAAACAATTTTGCAACAGTGGGCGAGGGGGCCTCTCTGACAAATGTCAACGCACTGACCGTAGGATATAAAGTTGCCGTTGGAGCAGAAAAGAAGCCCGCCGTTTCGGAAGACAACAGGCTTATCGTTGCGGGTGGAAACATTTATTCTTCTTCAATGACTGTTGCATCAGGAAATGTTTTTTCAATAGTTTTTTCCCGTGAATATGAATCCAAACCGGTAGAGGTTTCCGGTCGCGTTGTTCTTGAAGAGGGAAGTATAATTCAGCCTCTGGTAGATGGTTCTGCAAATGACGGTGTTTACACGATATTGAAGTCTGGAGAACTAGTGGACAACGGGGTTATATTTGATCCGGGTAATTCTCCGTATGTGTACAATTTCTTTATACGTGACAACTGTGCCTATATCAAGCTTTCAAATCCCGGAACTGTGGCAGTAATAAAATAGCTGTTGTCAGAAAGTAAGGCTGGGTTACACTGGTGGAACGCGATAATATGTTCCCGCCATGTGATTCTCACATGGCGGGAATGTGGAATTTATTCAGCGATTAAGTTATGCTTGAGACGTAAGGTTTTCAAGACTCGAGATAGCAACAACTGGTTGCGCGGCAACGGATTTCGCGCCTGTTGTGGGCGGGGCTATTTGCCTCATTCTGCAATGGTTACTGCATGCCTGAGAATTTTCCTGACCGATCCGTTGTTATATAAAATTAAGAGTAGGGGCTTGCGGTGTTTTTCAATTTGTTCAACTGAAATGTAAATGTTGCTGTAATTCCAGGAAAGTTTCTTCATGAAGCCAGAAGGCAACGTCTCTTCCTATTGCAACGTGTTTTGTCTTCGTCCTAAAGTGAATTCGGAAACAAAGCTCCGCAAACTAATCTCCCCCGTGTTTGAGCGTGCAGCCATTGTTGCGAAAACTCCTGATGCTATCGAGCGTTTGTTATGTAACGCAAAATAACCCAATTCCGGGACTCGGATGTCAAAGTCACATACACGTACAGCCAGTTTGTGTATATGATTTCCGGTACCCGGTTCAGTCGTGTGCAAACATAGCGTAAACGCCCTGCATACCGCATGCATACGAGTTTATGATGGAACGCGCCGTTTCAGACGCCGGATCACATGCAAAGAGTGCCTTTGCAAGATACAATTCCTTGAGCTGAGAATTTCTGTATGAATTATCATTCCAGTCTGAATTGTTGGATGCAATTGATTGTGCATACGTACGAATAGCATATCCCTGCATACCTTTTTGGGCAAGGATCGACTCGAAGATTTCAGACATCGCATGGTCCGGATTTTTCATATAGAACAAGGCGACGGCGCGGATATGAGAAAACTCTGATTCCGGAGAAAGTTTTCTTGTCAGCGTGTCAACATATTCTATACCTTTGTGCAATGGGGCAAGGGCAAGTATCGCGGTATCGACACGGCTGGCGGAGAATCCAAACTGATGCATTCCCCTGTAGTTCCAGCCCTCGTCCCATTCTCCTTTCTCAAGGAGTTTCAAGAGAGCAGACACCCCCTTTTCGGATTTAAGAAATGTAAGAGTAAGTGCGGCTTCCAAGTCTTCTGGGTTTGACATAAGCCTTGATTCCATTTCTGGAATACCCTTGTCAGGAACCGAAAAGGCATATGATATTGTGTTATAGTCGTCATCTTCGTTGCGATTAAACTGTACATCGGTCTGCGTAATAACGGCTTCTTCGAGAATGCCCTCCTTTACGAGACGCCTCTGAAGTTCTTTAACGTCAATGTCCCTTATTGACTTACCTGATTTCACAGACAAAGCTGCGGCGATTCCTGCGGCATAGCCCTGATTCTGGACATCGGGCTGCATTCTTATGAGAGGCATGCAATCGCGGTGTGCGCTTACTCCGAGTCCGGTAGCCGCAATTCCGTTGTATCCACGCGGCAAAAGAGCCCTGAGCGGCACGTCTGCATAATACCCTTCGTGTGCAGGCGGTTTGATCATGAAAATCGGATTTACAACGAATCCGTGGGTATCAAAGTTGCTTCTGGCCCGCACGATTGTGTCCGAGTATGTCCGCCCGGCAAAAAAGTCCCATGGCTGCAGGAAAATGTCGCCGATTATCTGACGGCGCTCCCGGGTGTTCAGTATTGTTGTAACATCGAAAAATTCAGTGAATTTATCGTGCGCTGATACAAATGCACGGGTCGTGTCCACAACATCTGTATCAAGTACGAATGTGAAATCAGTATTCGAGTAGTTCGAACCGAGTTCCACCGGCGAAAGACCTGCTCCCTGCACAACAGCTTCATCATGCATCTCACAGAATGTTTCAGCGCCGGCAGAGGCAGCAAAATCAGCGTTGCCTGTTGCGTCTATTACGAATGAGGATTTGATAACTCCAACGCCAAACGATCCAGCAACGACAGCTCCGCGCGCCTCATGTCCGCACATAACTGCTGCGATCGTCATTGTGTCGAAAAGCATGGAACATCCGGCTTTATCCGCTTGTTCAATGAACCATTCACTTTTCCAGGGAATATTCATATCTGGCGAATCAAGCGGAATATTGTTCTGTTCCGACATCGCACGCCACCCGGTGTCGACCCTGCGAGTAAACCCGACAATGTTTCCCCAGCAGTATTTGCCTATCCGCCCGACAAGCATCACTCCACCTGGAGAACACTGATTTTCTGCGAGAATCACCGAGGCGCCGCTTTCTGACGCACCTATTGCAGCCGGCATGCCGCCGGTTCCGCCGCCAGCCACGAAGACATCGCAGGATCCGATTTCATCAAAACAATTCAGTTCAAAGTCAACCGTCCTGCAGTCGTTAAATCTGAACGAAACATCCTTTTTCACGATATCGATGCCTGTCCCGTAATCTACCTTTTTTTCGCCAAACCCTACAGGCTGCGTTCTGCTCGCAGATGATGTAAAGTGAGATATTTCGGAGCAGTCAGCTTTTATGAAGACAGGGATTTTTCGTGTAGGCGCCCAATTGGACTGCAGATTGTCACCGCGTTCAATCTGTACGATGCTTGATGACGCAACACAGTCCGGTGACCACACCGCTTTGCGCAGCCCGGCGATGGCTCGGGCCTCGCAGAACGGATCCGGCGACGAAAGTTCCAGTTGTGCAGATATTTCATAAACCGCATATTTTCTGTTTTTCTCGATGACATCTGACGGGAGGCGCTTGACAGAAACGTTTCCGGACGAAGTACTAGCTCCGCCAATTGCAAACATTGTTGCTTTCTTCCGTCCAGGACAAAATTCCTCGTAAGGTACGCCTGACATCCTTGCAAAGGTGCCTCGTAGTGTTGCATCAACGATCACCTTAGCAGATACCGCGTGAAACCCAGATCTGTCTGCAAACAATGCTCCGCATATATTCCCGTCACAATCAAACATTGGCCGAACGGGCCGTATATGAAACAAGAATTCGATTCCAGCGTCAATGATCAATTTATCTAGTTTACGTTTAATGTCGGATGGACGCAGAACACTCTCTGTCTTGAAGAGTGATACATATGATGAAGTTTTCGGAGACTGCAAATCAAGTGTTGCGCAGAGGTCTTCTCCAAAGTAAGAGAACTGTGTGGCAATAAAAACTGAAAATCCATTTTTCTTCAGCTTTAATGCAGTATCTACGGCATCGGTTGTCCCGCCAATAATAAGAACATCTGTTTCAGCAATAACCGGGACTTTAATTTTCATACGTAAATGCCTCCATCAAAGACTAGAATGCCACTCAATAACCTAGAAATTTTATATCATACCAATCAGGAGCGCCAGATAAATCGTCTATCGCCTGTTTTTGCCGTCCAGTCTGCTTAATTTTCATTATCGGGCGCTTACAAATGCACGGAAAAACAAATCAAACGGCCCTGCCATTTTGCCAAAACGTACAGTATTCCCACTAGCTAGAACAGCCATGATTTGTTCCGTCAGAGGTTTCTGCGTATCTAATTTGCCATTCCAGAATTCTGCATATTGTCCGACACGCATAGCTTCATCAGAGCCTGGCAGGGGATCAGATCCAGCGACAATTTTGTACTTTGCGGCCGCTGCCTTTTTCATAATCGCCGGTGCGGGCAGAAAAGACGGTCGAAGTGAAGTATCGCCAATAACAATCTGGTCTGGAGAAAACTCATCAAGGATTTTTCGAACAATTCTACTTCTCTTAAACATCCATTTACCGAGTCCCCATGCCAGAACTGGCAGGCAGTTTACGCATAAAGCCTCGCGTACTGCTTCTGATACCGGGATTCCGTTTTCAAAAATATGGGTTGTACCCAGAGCAAGTATCTCAACTCGTTCCCGACATTCAATTTGGCGTCCAGACACCACTACAACATCTGGAGCACCTTTATTTTTCAGAAGTATTGACGTCTCATCGGAAACAACTACATCCGTTCCCGGCGGTAAATTTTTACCGAGTGTCCATGTCTCAAACATATTTGTGCCGCTCCGCTCTGTCAACATCATGACTCCGCAAGACGATTTTGAACGTATTACGTTATCCCTGAAGGCGTTGAAGACAAGCGACGGATCATATTCCGGATATATGTGTACGTGAGTATCAATAAGTGCAGGCATCTTTCATGTTTCCAAAAATCGAATCGTCCCACTGTAGAAAAACTGTCCCCATCCAATAGTGAAAATCAGGTTGCCGTACATTGCATGCTCAATGGCCGAGGCGGCAAAAGATTGTGTTTTCCTGTATGTGGACAGGAACAAAAGCCCTCCTAAGAAGGTGAATACAAGCGCATACATATTGACGAATACAATATGTGCAAACGAAAAAGCTGCGGCGCCTGCAAACAGCGAGACTTTACTTGAGAAGAGTTCTGCATAGCGATACTCGTAGAGGACTCGATAAAGTATTGTCTGCGGGATAACAGAAAGAATCGGGTAACAAAACACTACCAGAAGCCATAACTTCGGGTTTTGGGTTGGAAATGAAAACAGCAAGGTTTTGTCTAATTTAAGAAGAAGAAATATCAGGAGCAGCGCTGCAAACATAAATCGGGGAAAGATCGTGTGCCAAAAAAAACAAATGTCAAAACCTCTGAGAAATATTTTTTTGTCAAATCCTGACGATGTCAGCAAGTACACTAATGCGCATCCTCCAAATGTGATCAGTATAGATATAACACCGATCTTAATGCGAATACCAAACCTGCTGAATGCCGGGGGTAAAATGGACACGCACAGGGGGAGAACCGCATACAGTAAAATAAACTCAAAGTATCTTAGGCTTCGCTTCATTCTCGAAAAATACGGCATTATTCTTCCACAGATTCAATGTCACCGTCAGAAGGAAGCTCGATGTCAGAAGATACAGAGACATTCTCCTGAGTTACAATGTGTTCTGAATGTACAACGGAGGAAACGTTTGTTTCTTTGTTTCCGCCAAAAGCTCTGCCGATAAATGAAAATCCGTCAGCAACCGCGCCACCGACAGCTTTTGCGCCGGATGCGACTCCTCCAACAACGGTTTCGCCGGCGTCGTAAACAAACGTCCCGGTTTTCACTGCAGCATTCCCAACAGCTTTTGCCCCGGAAGCAACGGCGCCTCCCGTGCTTTTGACTCCGTCAATCGCAAATCTTCCAACGTCCCCAACCGCATCCGAAGCGCCCTTTAACAGGTTTCCTCCGGCATCTATTATTCCGTTGCCAGCGTTTCCAACGTGTTTAACAATTTCACCCACAATAGAGCCGGAGATAAGTGCAATTGCTTTAAAAGCGGTTATCCCTCCGCCCGTTTCTCCGATGTTGGTCAGAGTAATCTGCGGAATGGTTACGACAACACCGCGGCCGCCGAAGAATGATGCGGCAACTTTTACCTTTGAATCCGTGAGTGAGAGTAATTTGACAACAACAGTTTTTCCTTTTGTGTCACCATCATCTGGTTCCGGCTTCGTCTCAGAATCATCAGAAAAACGCGATAGTAGGACAGACAAGTTGCTATCTTTCCCAGAAATTTCATAAGTTATCTCCGGCGCGTTGACAACAATCTTGTTTATCACTATTTTATCAGAAAGCAAGGAACGCACGGAGCAATTTACATGTGCGTCTTCGATGTAAACCATGTTATTTTTGAAATTTTCGGCGGGGGGGCCGATCTTAAGTCCGCTTATAAAAATATCACCAGAAATCAGGTTAACGGATACCTTTTCAACAGAAACATCGGCTCCCAGCATTTTTGAGCCGTACGTTTCAGCTATCTGCTTGATATGTGAGCCAAGATGAAAAGCCGCATAGAAAAAAGCCGCGGTTAGGAGGAGTAACAAAACCGCGACAACTGCTGCTATTTTTTTTAACATTTTTCGCTCCAGATAAATGAATTCACACCACGCAACGAAAAACAACCCAACTTCCGAGATGGTAACGCAATGCATTGTGTTTGTCACGTACAATAGCATGCTGACAGTTGTCGGCAAAGTTGCAGAATGTAACGTCCATACCCAAAGGAAGGATTACAGACATGAAAAGAAACGCCCAAAAGAGGTGCATCCGCATTGCCGTCATGCGCGCGGATCATTCTTGGAAAACAGTGATGTTTCGCTTTCTGCTAAAATGGAAGTTGAAACAATATCCACGCAGAAAGGAAACATCATGGCGGGGTATAGCAAATATTCTCATCCCCGCACACATCTTAAATTTGGAAACCGCGAACGAACACATATTTCCTTGCCAGAGGACGAACACAAAGATATCATCTCACCAAATGTTTCGCTATCCGTACAAAATTCTAAAGATATGTTCCCTTCATGCGGCAACTGCATTCTGGACAGCGTATACGCGTCTTGTTTTGCGACTGAACGGGGTTCAGTTCGGGAAAAAACTTAAAGCCGTAGGGCGTCCGATCGTTAACGTCTCTATTGGCGGAAAGGCGTTCTTCGGACGAAATTTGTACATCCGCACAGGCGTTCGGTATACTGAAGTCGGGGCCGCCGGCAGCCGCATACTCGTCGGTCCTCAGGGCACGTTGACAATCGGTGACAATGTAGGCATGTCAAATGCCACGATCGTTGCGGACCAGTCAGTATCCATTGGCAGCCACGTTCTTATCGGAGGAGGAGTACAGATATTCGACACCAATTTTCATTCCACTGATACATCGGTCCGCACGGGAGGGAATGAGACAAGAAAAGACGCAAGAAAAGCTCCGGTAGTCATCGAAGACAACGTTTTTATAGGAACGAACGCCATAATTTGCAAGGGCGTGACAATCGGACGCAATTCAATCGTGGCGGCAGGATCTGTCGTCGTAAAAACCATACCCCCAAATGAAATCTGGGGCGGCAATCCAGCACAAAAACTTTCGTAGCCTGCGTCTCCTTGTTTTCTCCCAGAGCTTCGTCCCTGCCCACGATTGGAAGGCTACGGCTTGCGTATACTTGTGTTATCTCTTATAATCGGAGACCAATGTAAACGCAGACCAGAACAGTTATGACAGACAGTTCCAACGAAAAAAACAACAGTGGGAAAGAAGTCGGTATAACGACTTTTTTCTGCGCCCTCAGCTTTGGTGCGGTGCTTCAATCAACGGCACTGGTCAAAGTGGTACGTTCCTTCGGACACGATGCCAAAATACTGAACTTACAGCCAAAGAGGCGCTTATTTTCCGAAAAAATTTCACTTTTACATTTGGTGAGGAATTTTCTTTATTTGCTTCATATACGATCATACAAACGGAAGGTTAACAGATTCGACGAGTTTATCCGAACAAATCAAGTACTCACGCGCCGTTATTTTTCTCCTTAACGTCCATCCAATGGAAAATGTATGAGATGGTACACCTGCACACCTGTTGCTTATAAAGGGAACAATTCCTTTTTCAACAGAGATTCCGGCTTATTCTGCCGCGCATTTCAAGAAATCGGCATCGACAGCCGGGCCGTTATGCCATTACCCGTTCAAGAAGGAGACGAACCGGACTTAATCCGAACAGAGTACAATAATCTGAAGTCTTCCGAATGGTGGAAAGCACAGCAAATTGATGGAGTTCTGCTTTATGCATGGACCAAGACTTGCTATACGCCAATAGCCAAGGCAATCCATGAAAGCGGTGCAAAGCTTATTCTGTATTTTGACACTGGTTCCTGCATCTATCCATGGCAGAACTGGAGATGGGGAACATATCTGACGTTCCGCAAATGGAAATTTTCACATCCGAGGTTGTACATTATACTTGGATGTCTGGATGTGCTGCGTGCCAATTTTCTGACACCGTTAAACTATATACGTCGAAGGCAGCACATTGAATATGGAGACTTGATTGGCATACCCTTTCCTGCGGCGATCGAAGTTTATAAAAAAATTCCGATCCTGATGAGCCACAAAAGCAAATCTCGCATTCAGCTCACCCCTGCGCCGATCGCTTCTCATTTTGTGTACGATGCCTCTGTAGGAAAAGAAAATCGTGTCATAGCCGTCGGACGCTGGGATGACGAAGAACCCAAAAGACCACGTTACATGATGTCGGCATTGAAACAGTTCACTCAGCGAGTTTCCGATGTACAGGTTGATATTTTTGGGAAAATACCGGAATTTATGAGTCTTTGGCACAGACAATTGCCTGAAAAAATACGAGGCAGAATCACTCTGCACGGCGTTATCCCTAATCCGAAGCTGCAAGAATACTACCAGAAAGCAAAGATTTGTCTTTGCCCATCCATACACGAGAGTACGCACCTTGTCTCCGCAGAGGCAATATGCTGTGGTTGTTCCGTCGTCGTCGCCCCATGCCCTTCGCTGTCATGCATACATTGGTATACCTCTGCAAGGTCCGGAACTATCGCAAATGCCGACACCTCGGAATGTTTCGCAAACGCTATAGAAAACGAGTACGTGTTCTGGGAGCGAGGAGAAAGGAATCCTTTCGAAATCTCCGCCTTTTGGACTCAACAACTTCACGCAGTGAACACTCTGCGCCGAATACTGCCTTATGTCTCCAATTCATGCGGATCCGGCACATAAGAGTTCTCACAATTCTCAAACCTCTAAATGAGAATGCCGAATAATGAAAATCCTCTGGTTTACGAATACACCTTCAAATTACAGTTTAGACTCTTCAGGATACGGAGAAGGAGGATGGATTAGCTCTCTTGAGACAGAGATGCGCAAGCACAAGGAAATTCAACTTGCAGTCGCTTTTTTCCATAGAGACACATGTTTCAAAAAGTCCTGTGAAGGCGTTGTCTATTACCCAATGCATAAAGCCAGCTCTTTGATTTCAAAGACAGATCGTTTCTTTCGAATTTCTGCACAGGACGAAAAAGAAATAAGTCTCTGCATGAAAGTGATTGAAGACTTCAAACCTGATGTGATACATATATTCGGGACAGAATCGTGCTTCGGGCTGCTCTGCAAGAGAACAAACATCCCAACGGTTCTACATCTTCAAGGTTTGATGGCGCCTTGCATAAATGCCTGGGTTCCTCCTTTTTATTCGCTGACAGACTATTTTTTTGCAGAAGGTTTTTCTCCTTCCAGGGTAGTGCTGAGAATTCGCGGATGGGCATTTAACCGTCATGCCGCAGAACGAGAAAAAGAAATAATGCGGTCCTGCAGGAATTTTATCGGACGTACGGACTGGGATAAGTCATATGTTTCGATTTCTGCTCCTCACGCCAGGTATTTTCACTGCGATGAAATCCTCCGCCCAGCGTTTTATGTGCCCGGCACACGAAAAAAAGCGTCGCGTCCTACATTTGTATCCACATTGTCCAGTCCGCTCTACAAAGGTCATGACATGGTATTGAAGACAGCAAAAATATTCAAGGATACATGTGTTTCTGATTTCGAATGGCACATTTACGGTATTTCATCTATTCGGTTAGCTGAAAAAAAAACAGGCATTCGCGCTACTGATGTAAACGTCGTCTGCAAAGGCACTGCATCTGCAGAAAAGCTCAGAGAAGCACTTTTGTCATGTGACGCATATATCCACCCCTCATATATAGATAACAGCCCAAACAGCCTCTGCGAAGCACAAATTCTGGGAGTTCCTGTTCTCGCGACCCATGTTGGCGGCGTCGGAACAATGATGGGAGAAGACGCCATTGACAGCATTGTTCCCGCCAACGATCCGTACCAAATGTGTTTCAAAATGGTCCAGATAATACAAAACAATAAAGAGTTCGACACATCAAAATCCAAAATGACAGCTGCAGCACGCCATTCGCCTGAAAAAATCACACAGACACTTTTTTCCATCTATGAAGCAGTTTCCCGAGAAGCCTGAACAATGACTCCAAAAACAAGGATCGCGCTGAATATCTGCGCAACATATTCTCAGTCTCTAGTATCAGTCGGCCTGGGGCTTTTTACAAGCCGATGGGTTCTTCATGCGCTTGGTGAAACCGATTTTGGAATTTTCAGCCTGATCGGCGTCTTGATTACATTTGTCGTTTTGATCAGCAACGTCATGGGAACAAGTGTAACCCGACACCTTGCTTATGCGATCGGTCAATCTGAACATTTGCCATACATCAAACAAAAAAATTATATCTCTGAATGGTTTAATGTCGCCATATTTACGCACTTGTTTCTTGCCGGAATACTCTCCTTGACAGGGCTATTTATCGGACATTGGTACATTTACAACCACTTGAACATTCCTCCGGAAAAAATACCTGCGTGTATCTGGGCTTTTCGATTTGCTTTGGCAAGCGCGTTCGTGTCTATAGCTTGCTCCCCTTTTAATGCAATGTATACCGCAAGGCAATACATTTTCGTCCGCAACTTCTTTTATATTTTTTTGTCCGTTTTTTTGGCCATAGAAGCCTTCTTGCTTTCACTGTTCCAGTCAGACCGCCTTTTCTGGCACGCACTTATCGTCTCGTCCATCAACACTGCCGCTCCCATTGGACTGGGTTGTCTCGCCGTCCTACAGTTTCCTGAATGCAGAATTCACATAACCAAAATATTTGACCGTTCTAAATTTTTTGAACTCTTTTCATTCGGAGCTTTTTCACTTTTCGGTCTCGTCGGGAATATGATGCGTAATCAGGGAGTGTCCATAACACTTAACAAAATCTCCGGCCCGACCGCAAATGCGGCTTTCGGCATAGCCAATCAGGTGTCACATACGACAATGACTCTTTCAAACGGAATAACATCCGCAATACAGCCGGAAATCACGAGACTTATTGCCAACGGGAATCATGAAAACGCACAGTATCTCGCACTCCGGGCAAGTTTCTTTTCATGTGCTGCCATTTTGCTTATTTTCTTTCCTATTTGTCTGAATATTCATTTTTTACTGTCACTTTGGCTGGAATCCTACCCTGCACTGTCCCCAGCATTCTGCGTAACTTTCTTATGTCTTTCTTTAATGGAAGCCACTACGGTAGGTCAGGGAATGCTGATAAACTCAAGCGGCAGAATTGCATTTTACCAGACGTCATGCGGCATTGTCCTTATGACATCTGTTATGCTGGTGGTCGCGGCATCACGAGCAGGATTCTCAACAGCTTCTTCTGTTGCAATCGGAATTCTGGCAACGGATGTCATCGTCGCATCCGTGCGCCTGTTTATTGCACATAGACTTATGCTTTGCAATCCGATTTTATGGCTGCGTCAGGTTATAGTTCCCATGCTATTACTGTCCGTCTTTTCTTTTTTCATTGTATATGCCATCAAATCCATTTGCAAACCCAGCCTTTTTATCATCTTCATTGAATCTGCTTTAAATGCATTGGGGCTGATATGCTTTTCATTATTTTTCTTAACCTCAAAAGAACGGACGTTTATCAGAAGTCATATACAGGGTCTTATAAAATTTAGAAAATAACGAAGTCTATTTGGGGTCTGCTGAACTGGAAGGGATCATGCTGCATTTTGCCAAAACGGCAGGATGAGCGGTTCCAGCGCTATGAAAAATAGCGGCCGGAATCGGAAGGGCAAAAAAGTTTCAGTGTTCCACCTCCATCGGATCAAGTTCGCCGCAAGGAATGTCATGGCGATAGCAGTTTCAGAACAATCTCTGCGCCAAGCCATAACCCGTCCCTGCCCAAAGCGTCGTTTACACTGCCCAAATTTTCCCTCAATGGCATTGCGAGCAGAATTGTCGGTGAGCTGCTGCTTGAGAATTTCCGGATTCACGATTTTTGCAGGCCGCCCGAAACGCGGCCCGGAAAGCCTGATCCCATGTTCTGCGCAATATCGCAGATTTTCTCTGGTGCGCAACAACTTGTCTGCCGGAACAGCTTCCGGATAATGCCCCGTTCGGGCACTATAGCGTTCACAAATCATTTGCAGATCGCAGCCTTCATTGTATGCGTCCCATGACAGTCGTCTATTCTTGCATACCCATTATCCAAACTGGCGGTTAGTTTTGCTCCGAATTCGGTTTCATGTCCGGCCTTGCCGCGCACGATCGGACGAACATGCGGCTGATGCAAACTGACAATTCGCTCATCAATGCGCCTCGAATGAGTCTCCAGCATAGTTCACTGTTGCTCGTAAACGGTTCGGATCACGATCAGCTGTTCTGAAATGATTTGCAGGATATCCCCGCAACGATCACGCAGCTTTGCTATGAACCCCAGATTCCGGCGGATGGCGTTGAGCAGAAAATGCAAAGCTACGCGACGTTTTGATACGCTTCACTTCGGATGTTTGATGTTCTCGTGATAACGCTTGCGGCAGATTTCCCGTTTCGTCCGGGCCGGGGATCCCTGTCGCCGCATTGTTCACGCAATTTGTCGATAACTGCCTCTGTGAGTTCCTGCGCTTCGTGACCAGATTCAAATCCGTCGGATACTTGATGTCTGCCGGCGCACAAGTCGCATCCATCAGAATTGTTCCGGAATTTTCTGCCTCACCTGCACTTGCATTCTCTGGCGGGACACCGCCTCTGTCCCTAGGAGGGTTCTCTTCCGGACTGTTGGATTTTTTCGACAACTCGATTATCTTGTCATTCAACGACATCACAACTTCTCTGGGCAGGCGTTTGCGAAAATGCGTCAGCAGCGCGGCGCTGAACGGGGCCTTCGTCTGGAAGCTCTTGAAGCCGAGAAAATATTGAAGATACGGATTTTCAATCACGCTTTCCACTGCTTCACGATCGCTCAGACCAAGTATTTCCTTGATCAGCAAGGCGCCAAGTGCAATACGCACATTCAAAGCAACATCGCCTCGTCCATGGCTTTTGAAGTGTCTGGCATATTCTGCCTCCATCTCTTCCTAGGGAACAAGACCGGCCATTTTTACCCAGCGGTTTTCCGGATTCAGACGTCCTGAAAAATACAGACCAATCTCCGGTAATTCCTGATTCCGGCACGTTTTTCGAAACATCTCTCTTTCCTTACTGCCCTTTTTCAGGAATATGATACTGCATAATCAGATCTTTTCTGCCGCATTCAGCAGACCATAGCTATACAAAAAAATGACATCAGGAAGAGCCATGCTACGTACAAAGTTCACATGAGACACAGCGAGACTCACCAATTTTAGATCGCGCAGAGATGGCATTACCCCAAACACGCAGAATACATGGAACTGGAATAAGAAAAACGCTCACTTAGTTTCTTCGAAAAATTCTCGTAAATGACCGTAATAATCTCTTTTGAAAATTTGAGGAAGAGACGGCATCCGTTCAGAATCAGAAAGGATTTTCTGGACCATCCCTTTTGCTTCTCCCAAATTCTTTGCGTAATAAACGTACTTGGAAAAAGATTCCGGATACCATTTGACGCCGCTCGACAACTTATGATCTATAGAATCTATCACAACAACCGGTGTGCCCGCCGACAGCGCAAAGATTGTACCATGATACCTATCAGTCAATACAACCTTGAATGACGACATAGATGAGATAAAAGAATCTATTAAGGACCGTCTGTTCCTGCACATTTCTTCTGCAGACACGTTAACGTTTGTATCAGCTTGCTCAACACGAATTCCGTCAAAATTACGCATTAAGTCCGCTATTTCTTCCTTGGAATATTTTGCCTCTCCATCGTTTCGTAAACAAAACAAAATTCCGTCTCTTGGTTTATCTGCGTAAGACTTTTCCCCAATCTTTGTCGTGACAATATCCGGAAACGGACGCAGCCGGCAAGACTTAAAAGAGCGTTTCGCTTTCTCATACGAGACAAAATCACGACACAGCATCGTAACACGGCCGTGTCGGTTAAGAACACTCGAACAACTCATTTCAATCCAAGGATTAAGGAAATTCACTGTTACCGGCATAATCAAAATAGGAGTTCGCTCGCAATAATATGCAGCGCGTGCAAAAATCAACCAACAAGCACTGTGATCTATAAAGTGATAGCCGCTGTTCCCTATAATGATGTCTCCGCGTCTTTGCGAAAAACGCATTACGTTAAAAAGAAGACCTGCCATAAGCGATCTAGTGACGAAACCATGGACTTGCGCGACACAAGTAGACGCAGTATTCACGGGAATAAGAATGAGCCTATGTCTGGGATAATTCTCTTTTATCCATTCTGCGATGCACAATAGCTGCGCATTATCTCCCAAGTTCGTGTTATCTGTAGCCCCTAGAAAATAGGCCTTGGGACGAACGGAAAATAGTATTCGGAAAATCACCGAAAAATAATTGCACAGGGCACCGCATATACGCCTCAATCGCATTTTTTCTCCTTGCGTTCATTCATTACGTACGCCTAATTTGTACTTCATCAGTTCCTTTGGACAACACAAGCACAAATGCAAAATCTGTCCACCGCAAAAGAGGAGTCAACGCACTATGACCAAAAGCAAAGACCAAGTCGTAAAAGAGATACAGCGAATAGTACAAAAACAATGTCCACTTATATCCTGAGCATGGAATCTTTGACCTGACTTTTATCACGTAACATACAGCTGAAATCGAAAAGAAATACCAGAAAAGCGTCGCTGGGATACCAAAATCCGCAGCCATACCGTATCCTTTATTGTGCCAATTTCCGACAACTTCATGCCCTGAATACGAATTATCTCCTCTCGCCTCTGAATTAATCCAAACGATTTCACTACGATCAATTGTATATCCGCGATGTCCAAACCACGGATTCTCTTTGATGACCTCTTTGGCACGCCGGTGCATGTCCTCCCGAAAAAGATCCTTGAATCCGTAATTTTCCAACGAAGAATCCCATTCCCCAGGCAAAAAACTCAGAGACCTCTGCACTGAGAACGGGAGCTCATATAAATGTCCATGTCCCATTACGAGAACCGTGAGAAAAAACGCCCCGCAAATGCCCAGTGCCATCAAGAGCATACGTTCTTTACGCCGCATAAACGTCAGAAGGAACGGAGCCAGGAAAACCTGTCCAACAGAAGTTCGCTTCCCGGAATATACCACAGCACCCGCAAGAAAGGACGCCACGAAGAAACGCCAAGACAAGGATACCATTTGTGACAACGAATACCTGCTGAGGAGTAGGAGAAGCAACGGTGCCGCGGTAGTTAGGAAATAGCGTACTTTCGATTCACCTGAGTCTACCTCCATAAATCCTGTCAGACTTATAAGAAACTGGACAAAAAGCGCCACTATGAGTCCATAAAACCATATTTTTGCATCTTTCTCTGAAATTCGAAGTTTCGAGAAAAATAAAAGAGTAAAAAAACCAAGCGCAATCTGAAAATAAAACCTCCCGCCTATAGTCTCACTTCCAAATATTGCAAACCCACTTGGATTGAAACAGAAGATAAGCAACACCCATACAAAATACGGCGCAGCAAATAACACCTCCCGAACAAAACCACGGCCGGATTCACGCTGCAGAGCAGACCTCAGAAAAAACATACTCAGGAAAAACAATCTGCCCAGTTCTCCAGAATTGAACGGAAGCCCGGGAATAGAGACAGGCAAAAAGGTCAAGAGCGGACAAAAAATCCAATAATACTTGTCCACAGCAAGTATTATAGCGATGGCAATAGTCCCAACGGCCAAAAAACTAACATTCGTCGATGCACCGAATACCATGGCCCTGACAGCCAGAATTGCCGCAAAAAAAAGCAGTCCGCCAAATACAATCTGATGAATTTTAACAGAATTAAGATCAATTCCTGAACCACGCATGTACCCCTCCCATCGGACTATACGCAACTGCGGTTAGATAAAACGTACGTATAATCTGTCGGATCTGTCGCCCCAAATCTGCAATCTGCGTAAACACGACTCTTTCCTCCGGGCGCCTCCGCTGCCGTACAAACAGGAAAGAACCCCGGACACCTGCGGCAGCAAATACATCTCTATAACTCAATGTTACTATAGCTACACTTCGATCAAGCGTCATAAACGAAACCAATCCAAGTTTTGACATGCGGCCCAAACCTAACCCGACAACTCCTTTTTTCCAGAAATTTAGTCTTCAGAAAAGAGGGACGTCAACAGTGCAATAGACAAAACCAAATGCCCATGGTCTGCAAATCTGCACCTCCCGATAAACAAAACTGTACCTCACGCATTTTACGACACAGCATTTCTCGCTGGGACACGGAATTTCGGAACATCAAACAATATGCGCGTCCAAGACACGAAGATAGTTTCTTACTGCCGGTTTTACAACACTGAGGAAGCTCCGCATTCCTCAAAATACCACACCCCTCCGAGGAGCGCCCATTATATACGAAATCAAATCCATTTTGCAATGGTTCGCATCCCGACGCGCGCTTTCCGCTGCAGGGGACTGCAAGCAGCGTGCGCCGTTCCGAAACGAGGTCTGCCGCAAGAGGCAGTTATCCGCGCTGATTTCCTTCCGCAGGGGACTGCCGGAGCCGTTGTCCGGGTTTATTCCGACATCTTCCGAAGAGCGGGAAATGCTCCGGTGTTTTTTGCCTCTCCCAATCCTTCCGCTATGCGCACGAAACACTTGCGAAAATAGCCGTCGTTGTCGTTGACGATCATGTTGAATAAAAAACCTCCCTCAAGCACCTCCTTATCCAACCCGAAAGCACTGCACGGCAGCGAAATGTCGTACACCATGCCGCAATCAGTCTTTTCAGCTGCCGCAGAAAAACCGTCCGCAGGCACTTGGAAACCGTCAGGAGAGGCCCAGACGTACTGAAGTATTTCTCCGGAATCATTCAGTGCGGCGCCTATTTCAAACGGTTTTTCGTCGCAAAACCGTTTGACGGCGATTTGTACGCTGTCTCCGCGCCACATATACTGAGGTGTCTCATTCTGACAGTGCCGGTCGTCGCGGACTTCGGCGCGTATTCTGAGAGAACCGCCCTCCTCCGTCCATACCCATATCTTTGCGCTCAAGTCGTTCCCGTCCCGCCATCCATGCCCGGCCAGATTCGGATCCGCCAGACAGAAATCATGGACGCTGCCGGAAGCGTCGAGGATCCAGTCCGGAGGCCGTTGTTCCGGAGATATTTCCGTAACCGGCACAACGACGGGGATGTTTTTGCGCAAAACGCCGGAAAGCGGAAAATCTAAAGAATCAAACCGAAGTTTCATCGAATACCGCGGCGAACCCGCGTCCGGAGGCGAAAATTCCACATCGGCGAATTTCTTTTCCCCGGACTTAAGGCCGATGGAGAGAACATCCTCCTTTCCGTCTTTCCCTGCATATATCAAACGCAGAGTCAAATCGTCCGGAGTCGGATTGAAGCATCTCAGGCGGGCAGGAACCGGAGCGCCGCAAACCGCGGTATCTGGAGCCTCCAGCTTTAGTATTTCCGCCGGCGGATCCGGCAAACGGACGCCGTGGCCCAAATTCCAGAAAACCGGTTCATCCTCCGCCTTCAGCTGCACGAACCCCCTGCTGACTCCGGCTTTTGATGAGGCACCCGTTATCTCCGTCTTCACAACGCACGGCAGGTCATGAACCCGCAGAAGCCAGACAGACTCCGCATTCGCGGGGTTTTCGTTCCAGACTGCCGCAATACGCCCCCGGGGCGTATTTATCACAGGAGCAAAGATGTCCCTCCCCATATCCAGCACCCCCATCTTCATGCCTCCGTTCAGTTGTCTCACGCATTCCATGAAGGCAACAAACACCGCCTTGGGGGAGAAATCCCGGTTGAGCAGTCCGTAATTGTGCTCCATATTCATAGGATCGTCTCCGTCGTTGCGCAGATCGTACCACGTGTACCCCACCGCTCCCTCAGACATCGCGAAGACGAGTTTCTTTACGAGTACCGAAGCCTGCTGCATTTCTCCGATGTATGAGGAACTTACAGCCGTTTCGTTAAAGTAGAGCGGTCTGGGATTTTTCATTTTGCTCCGTATGCGGCGCAATTCGCCGGTCACGGCGTTGTGGAATTCTCCGAAAAGTCCGTGCTGGTGAAATGCGTGTATGTCAAAAGCGTCAGACGCTTCAGCAAGCACCCGTTCCTGCAAATCCGGATTGGCCGCCCTGCCTGCGTGTTCAAGGACAGTCGCAAAACCTCCCGTCATAAGCGCCGCCTCCGGATCGGTCTGCCGGATTTCTTCCGATGCGGCCCGCAGCATCGCTATGTACTGCCCGGTATCTCCTTTCCAGAAGCCCAGATCCGGTTCATTCCATACTTCGTAGAACCTTATTTTACCACGATATCTTGATGTAATCATACGGACATATCTGCGCCACGGTTCCTCCTCCGGAGGGCTGAACAGGCATATTTTCCACGGATCAGGCTCTTTGTTTCTGTACGCCTCCTCCTGTCTCTGCCGGATCTGCGGATACGCCGCATGCACAGGACAGAATCCGAGAATAGCCTGCAGCTCCAGCCCGTGCTCCCGTGCGGCGGCGACCAGTTCGTCCTGAAGATCCCAGCGCCACTGCCCCGGGGAGGGTTCCAGATCCGTCCAATATGCCCCCGCCCGCAAGACCGAAGCTCCGGCCGCAGCCGCCGCTGCTATTTCGTTTGTTCTGTCCGGCGGCGAATAGCGCTCCGTGTGGCTGCATATGCCGAAAAGAAACCCGTCACGCGCGCTTCCCCTTTCAACAGGATCGCACACGGCAAATGAAGTATCGGCCCGAAAGCGCACCCCATTCATTTCGACGCCGCACTTCATGCGGCGGAGTCCCGGAGTCCTGTCGGCAAGAGCTATCGGGATCACGCCGCTCCCGAACGGAGGAATCACCGCTTCGGACGAAAACCCCAACGTCTTTCCCCGGGAATCGGTTATGCTTCCGGACGCGGCGGCGCGGACGGTCTCAGCACAAGGATTTGTCACCGACAGCCCAAACCTGTAGTCTCCTGATGCGTTTACCAGATTAGGAAATCTGTCCGAGACCAGCCCCGCAACAGACGGCACCTTGGCGATTCTGACGTTCGATATCTTTACGCATCCGGCCGGAACGCGGCTGTTCGAAAAGACAAATGCATACCCCCCGAGACGCAGCGGGAAACGGACGTAGCCGTCATTGTCGCCGCCCCAGTGACCATCCGAAGCCTTGGCGTCAATTGGGAAAAACACCGTGACACGGCCGTTTTCCCCGCATGGAGGAACTTCTGCCTGCCACTGAAACATCTCGTGCCCCGCATCGATCATGCGGACGGCCGCCCGCGCGATGCCATTTGACGGCGAGACGCACAGATCCATTGCGACGGCATACGGAGCGGGGATGCTTCCTCCGGGAATTTCCGGCGGCCTGCGGTACGCGCATTCCGTCCACGCTCCATGATCGTCCGTCCAAGACACCATCAGACTGGCGGCGCCGGAATCTTCCAATATTTTCACCTCCGCTCCGCGCGCCGGAATCATGTCAGGATCCGTACGCCTGAAGTCGTCAAGAACAATACCGGAGAAGCAAACCGGCTGAAAACAGAAAAAAGTGAAACACAATGCAGGAATTGCGCGCACAGCCGTCATATCTGCACCTCCTCAGCGAAAAACAATCACTGTGGACAGGAGCGCCTTCTCAAGGATGCCGGTCTGCGGATCCAGCGTCCATTCAGCACAGCTGTACGTCCCGTCCTCCGCACAGCGGAACACACGTCCATCGGTAAACACTGCAGCAAATGTCTCCGCATCGAACGATGCATCGAGAGAATCCGCATCAAAGAGCTTCCACATGCCGGATCCGGCGGCCCGGGCCGCATCTATCACGAAGCTTCCTCCGAAAACTGCGCACCCCTCTCCGCAAATCCAGTTCGAAACCCCAGCTCCGTCGCGAAGAGTGAAAAGAATTTCGCTCCCGTCCGCGAACCGGACGGTGCCTTTCTCAATCACCGTCGGCCCCGTGTATGTGTTTTTGCCCATGAGAACCAGCGTCCCGTCACCTAGCTTCCTCAAGCCTCCGTCGACTTCATTTTCACCATCCCCCGTGCAATGCTCGAGACCGCACTGAAAATAGGCAGAAAAACCGGACGCTGCCACATCTACCACCGCGCCGCCCGAACAGACCCGTGCCGGATTTGCATTAAAAGCGTAATTCGCCATGCTGTTCGTGCTGTAGGGCCAGCTGCCCGCAGCCCTGAGTACGCCGCCGTTGAAATTGAACACATTCACGCCGTTGCCCATAGGCGTCGGCTGCTGCACCTGCATGACGCCGCCGTTGAGATTCACGGTCACCACCGCGCCTCTGTTTCCCCCTCGCATAGAATAGCGGAAAAAGTCTATCTGCCCTCCGTTCACCGTCAGTTCGCACGGGAGCTCTCCATTTTCGCTGACGTAGAGCGTATCCCACAAGGCAAAAACCATGCGCCCCCCGTTCACGGTGAGTTTGCCGCCGCTATTGTAATTTCCGACAGAGGAAACGGTTCTGGCCGTATTGGTCAGAACCATAACGCCGCCGTTGAAAATGAACTCTCCGTTCTGAACAACAAATCTGTCAACCCAGGCCGTTTCCTCCGCTCCTGCGAAAATCAGCGGATAACCATCCCCGTTCGCGACAACCAGACCGTTTGTATATCCGTGTTCACCATCAAGGACTGGAACCGCGGAATCTTCCCAGTTATTCGGATTGTCCCACTGCGAGTCCTCCGTGCCGCGCCATGTAAAGTCCCTGCCGTACGACACCACTGATCCGCAGAAAAGCAATTGGAACATGATACATGCAGACAAACAGCCGGACGGCACTCCGATTTTTCTTGTGATGATTCTCATGAAACGTCTCCTTTGTCCAGATTTCAGCCTCCCGCAATAACAAAATTCGCCGGCATTCCTGATTTGCCCAAACGGATGCTTCATACTCCGGCTCCACGCCGGCCGCGCCGGCCTCCAGCGGAACAAACCGGCGCTTCCGCTGCTGAGTTCGCACAGGTGGATTCCCTTACCGCCACAGGGGCTTCGTCCGGCTGAAGAAGCAGCGGCCCGGGCCATTCACCGGAGCCGCGGATCCACTCCAGACACAAAGCGAAGTACGGCGACGGATCCGTTGCTTCAAGCGCCGTAAGAGATGGAACAAGCATTCCGCCTATGCCCTCGCTGTCAACCGCGCACACTGACACATCGCGACCGGGCCTGATGCCGCATTCGTAAAAAGCCCTCATGGCCCCCACCGCCGCCGGCATAGTCGTGCACAGCAGTGCCGTTGCATCAAACCTGCCTCCCGAAACGGCACGCTTCATCGCACGGTAAGCGTTGCAGTACGGCTCCCGGTGGCATTCCTGCCCGGACTGCAGCAGCCTGCCCGTACAGTTGTGCGCCTTCAGCCATACCGCCCACTGGCCGACCCGCTCCTTAAGCGCCGCGTCCGCCTCCGGCGGATCTGCGCATATGGCAAGGCAATCTATCCGGCGGTGGCCGAGACCCCACAAATAATCCAGAAGCCTCTGCACAAACACAGGAGGAAAAACACGCACCGACGGGATGCCAGCATAGCTGAAATCCTGATCCACAATCACCGCCTTCCTGCAGGAACGAATCCTCTCCAGAAGCTCTGGAGACGGAAGTTCGGGTACGGGAATGATGAAGATGCCATCAAACGTCTCCAGCGCATCCATCACAATCGGATCGTCCCAGTGCATGTACAGAATCGTCTTCACAATGCCGCCGCATTTTTCAGCAGCCGTGTCAAGACCGACCCTCCATCTCTCAACAACCTGAGAACACACCGTCGGAACCAGGAACGCCAAATGCAGGCCCCTTCCGCTGCCATGCACCCGTCTGCCCGGGACAGTCCTTCCATTTTCCTTACGGACAAGCACGCCCTCGTCGACAAGTGTCCTGACCGCACGACGTACCGTCATGTAACTGGCGCCGACTTCAGCCGACAATTGACGTTCCGCAGGAATTTCCCGGAGGAGATAATCGCCGCGAAAAACTCTGTTCTTCAACAGCTCAGCAATTTTAAGATACTTTTTCATATCAACACAGAACGCTATCGTATATGCATAAATTATGGCAAAATGCTATAACAAATTCAACATTAACCTACGGGGAGTTCCACTCATCCGAGCCCACTTCGATTTTTCAAGGGATAGACGCGGTGCGCTCCCACCTCGCTAATACCCGAAAACATAAGTTCCATTTTGCCAATGCGGCACCGTAAAAATTATATGCTGCGTGCCCATGAGCCGACAAAAGGACGCCCCATCTCCGGATTTACGTTCCATTGCGGCGGCGCCACTGCAGGCACGAACGCTGAATTCTGCGGCCCTTCCGTCATTCCGCATCCGTCTGGCGTTCCATCGCATACTGAACAGTTCCCGGCTTTTAGTCTGCGATCCTTCACAGTGCTTAAATTTAAGATGAGCACGTGGATGAGAATATTGAGAATATATGGTATGTTTTCCAATGATGTTTCCTTTCTGCGCGAATTGTGTTGAGGGCTCCATTTCAGCAGAAAGCGGAAGATCACCGTTTCCCGGAAATGATCTGCCCGCATGGCGGCAGCGGGGATCTCCTCTTTTGGGCGTTTTTTTCATGGCGCATGCCTTCCCTTCGGGTATGGACGCTGCATTCTGCACTTTTCACGGCTTTAACCACACACCGCCATTGCTTGCAACCCCATTGCAATAATGCTAGAATCCGTGCTTGTTTGACGGAATCGAACGGGGAAGATGAAGGGGAATGTATTCGCAATGACGGCGACTCCATTTGAAGACATCGTAAAAGCGGCGGAGGAAGCCGTAGGTTCGCTGCGCAGCCTTGCAGACAAGTTTGAGGCCGCGGCGGAGCTGTTCACCGGCACCCTCCTGAACGGCGGTACAGTTCTCACAGCAGGCAACGGCGGCAGCGCGGCCGAAGCCATGCACATGGCGGAAGAGCTGTCCGGCAGATACAAGGGGGAAAGGCGGCCGCTCCCCGGAATATCGCTCTGCTCGGACGGCACCGCCATGACATGCATATGCAATGATTACGGCGCCGGAGCCGTTTTCTCCCGTCAGGTGGAGGCCATAGGCCGCAAAGGGGATCTTCTGGTCGTCTTCTCCACCAGCGGGAACTCCGGCAACATCATTGACGCCGTCGCGGCCGCAAAGAAAAAAGACATAAGAGTGATAGCGCTGCTCGGACGCGGAGGCGGCGCCATGAGAGGCGCCGCCGATGTGGAGATCATCGTCAACGCCGCCGACTCCGCGCACATTCAGGAAGCGCATCAAGTCGTAATGCACGCACTGCTTGAGCGCATAGAGGAAGCTCTTGCACAGGAAACCTGCGTCCCATGACGGAGAATATAAGATGACTTTCAGACATTTCGCCGCCGCGTTAATCGTCGCCGCTGCTTCAGCATCTGCTGCGGCAGAACAGGCTCCCGTGTCCATACGGCTTGAAATGGAACACTCCGAGTTCGTGTCCGGCGAGCCGCTTCGCACCGCTGTCCTCATAACCAACATGGGCGTTTCTCCGTACATAGCGGACGACTACGGCGTTTACACAAACAACACCGTCAGCGTGTACCTCAAAACAAGAAGCGGCAGAATGCTCTTCCCGGACGGCAGCGTTCCGGAACTTAAGGAATTCATGATTCCCGCGAACGCAACGAAGAAAATAATCTTCGACCTGAGAAAGCTTTTCCCCGGCATCAGCGAAGGACAATACATGGTTCAGGCGGCTGCAAATTCGTCCGAAGGGACTTCCGTTTCACAGGTGAAATCGTTCTCCGTCGTTCCCGGACTCGAAATCCTCTCCGCTGTAAGAGCTCGGGAGGGCATCGGCAGGAGCGAATTTCTCAAATACTCTCTGCTTTCGTGGAACCGGGACGGAAGCGACACCCTTTTTCTGCGTGTGGACAACGTTACCGACGGACGCCTTTTCGCGTTCGCCAAAATCGGAACCTTCGTAACCATGTCCAAGCCGGTGCTGACGTTCCAAGGGAACCGCGAGGCAAAAATAGTTCATCAGACTTCCCGGGACGATTTCATCATAACCCGCCTGTTTATAAATGACAACTCTTTGTCTCTTGTTTCACGCACCCCTGTTCGTAACCCAGCCTCCGTGATGGAAGAACTCGCGGTGCGCGAGGTCAGCGATGCAATAGACGCGAAGGAGGCGAAAGAAAAAGAGAAGAGGAAAGGGTTCTTCAAACGCGTCAACGTCTCCTCTGAGAGAATTCGCCCATCCCTCGATTCTCAGCAGTCGGAAGGAGACAAAAACGGCAGCGGGAAATAGCGCGGGCGGCGCGCAGTGCGTCATACACATTACTTTTTCAGCCGCCCCGGCAGCAAGTTGCCGGGGACTGTTTTGACGGAAGGTTTTTGAAATGAACACAACAAACAGCGCGGGCGGAAGCTCGGAACAAACTGAAATCGGCAAAATAGACCGGGACGTACTCCTGTTCACCGTCGGCAAAGATCCGGTGCTTGATCTGGAGCTTGCGGAGTGGGACTGCTTCGGTACGGCAGCGCACGTTACCATGCTTTCACGCATGTCATACTCCCCGAGAATTTTCTCCGTGGAAGAGCGCAACCGCGTTGTGTCCGTGCTGGCGGCGATCGCAGAATCGGCCAGAAAACGGGAATTTAAAATCTCCGACGCGGATCAGGACTGCCACCTCGCGATAGAACGCATCGTTACGGAGCGGCTCGGAGAAATAGGCCGCCGCATTCATACCGGACGCAGCCGCAACGATCAGTCGGCCACAGCAGTCAGGCTTTACGCGCGCAACGAACTTCTGGGATGCATCGGAGAGATGGCGCAACTGGCCTCCGTGCTCACCGCGTTCGGACGCTGTCACCACAGCATTCCCATGGTGGGACGCACCCACCTCCAGCCCGCGATGCCTAGCAGCGTGGGCGTGTGGGCTACATGCTACGCCGAAGCCCTTCTCGACGACATTACTCTCGTCAAAGCCGCCTACGACGTCACCAACAGGTGCCCCCTCGGTTCGGCGGCGGGCTACGGCGTCCCGCTTCCCATCGACAGAGACCTGACATCCCGCCTTCTGGCTTTCAAAGAACCGGTTCACAACGTAATGTATGCCGGCAACTCCAGAGGGAAAACGGAATCTGCCGTCGTTTCCGCGCTCTGCCAGGTCATGCTCACACTCTCCAGACTCGCCGAAGACCTGGTGCTTTTTTCAATGCCTGAATTCGGATACTTCTCGATACCGAAGGAATTCTGCACAGGCAGCAGCATAATGCCGCAAAAATACAATCCCGATGTCTGCGAGCTCATCAGGGCGCGCGCCGCGCGGCTCATCGGGCTCAGCGCCGGAACCGCCGCCATCATCAAAGCCATGCCCGGCGGATACAACCGCGACCTTCAGGACACTAAAGAACTCCTGATCGAAGCCTTCAACGCCACCCGTTCGTCTCTGCGCATCATGACGCGCATTGCAGGCGGTCTCATGCCTGTGCCCGAAAAACTGCGCGCCGCTTTTGCCGAACCCGGAGTGTTCGCTACAGACCGCGCGCTTGAGCTCGTCGCCGGAGGCATGCCGTTCCGCGACGCATATCATCAGGTCAGGGATCATCTTGAAGACCTTAAAACCATGGATCCGGACAAAGCTGCCGCCGCCAAAACTCATACAGGAGCTCCTGCCGGACTGGATTTCGACATGTACGATGCGCGGACCGAGGCGGCGTCCGGCGACGCGTCCAAAGAACTTGCCCGGATAACACAGTGCCTCGCAAACCTCATGAAACCAGTAAAGCAAACGTCCTGATATGAAAGAGGAAACGTCCAGCTCATCCCGTGAAAGCGGCAGAACATCGCCGGAAACGCCCAAATACAGCGGCATAGTATTTACGGACTCCCAGAAAACCAACATCGCCAGGGCGATTTCCCTTTTTTCGTTCATCGCCATAGTGGCCATGCTCTATCTGGTGTGCAGCTTGGCGGTAAAATTCTTTTCCGCTCACAGCACCGTTCTGATGCCCCCAGCCATCGCCATTGTGCTCGCAATGTTTCTTCAGCCGCTGTACAACTGGATTTACGAACACACCTTTCGAAAGCACTGGATAGCCCTAACGGTTATCGCCGCGATCGTACTCGTGCCGGCCGCGGCTTTCCTATACATGTTCGGCAGCCTTGTACTTTCCCAGATTGACAACTTCATATCGTCTCTACCGGCAATTGCATCCGGGGTTAACGACTGGATATCCAAAAACATGCCGGACGTCATGGTGTTTCTCAAGAAGTACAAGATTCCCGAGATGGTCTCGCACCTGAATCCCGAGAACTTGATAAACGCCAGTGCCATAGCCGCCAAAATCGGCACCACGGCAGCGTCCGTCGGTTCATTCCTCGTTTCTACAGTGTCCAACGCCCTCGGCTGGTTTGCGCTGCCGATATACACCGCACTGCTTCTCGTATCTAAGCCGTTCTCAGGCAGCGATGTGAAAAAATTCCTTGTTTTCGCGTCTCCGCACACGCGCGACAATGCGGCGTTTCTCATAGACCAGTTCCTCAACATCGTGGTCGCATTTTTCCGCGGACAGGTTCTTGTCGCGCTTATTCAGGGAATTCTGTTCGGACTGGGATTCCAGCTGATCGGGCTCAGCTACGGCATGCTGATCGGACTGACGCTCGGAATTCTCAACATAGTGCCGTATTTGGGCAACATGGTCGGACTGTCAGTCACGATTCCAATTGCGCTGTTCGGCCACAACGGAGGCGTCGAACTGCTTGCGCTCACACTGCTCGTATTCTGTGCCGTGCAGACTGTCGACGCATACTTCATCACGCCGAAAATCATGCAAAACAAAACCGGTCTTAACCCGTTTGCCGTGATTTTTTCCCTCTTTTTCTGGTCGTCGGTCATCGGCGGCGCGATAGGAATGCTCCTCGCCATACCGCTGAGCGCATTTATCACGGTGTTTCTGCAGTGGCTGCGGAGAGAATACTTCCGGCAGTACATGGACGGCGAAAACTGTGAAACCGGAGAAAACACCTGACACGCTTAAGCTTCGCATACTCCATGTCGACATGGACGCGTTTTTCGCGTCCATAGAGCAGCGCGACAACCCATCCCTGCGCGGCAAACCCGTAGTCGTCGGCGCAGGGCCTGACGAGCGCGGCGTAGTGTCAACTGCGTCTTACGAGGCGCGTAAATTTGGAATTCATTCCGCAATGCCGTCACGTGAAGCGGGACGGCTTTGTCCGCACGCCGTTTTCATACGTCCGGATCATGCCAGATACAGCGCCGTCTCAAGACAAATATTCGAGATATTCAACCGTTACACGCCGTTTGTTGAAGGTCTGTCCTGCGACGAAGCATTTCTCGACGTGGGCGGCTCATTCAGACTGTTCGGCGAAGCGGCCGAAATTGCCGAAAAAATCCGTTGCGACATCAGGAGAGAGACCGGACTTACGGCTTCCGTAGGGGTCGCCGCAAACAAATTCCTTGCAAAACTTGCAAGCGACATGCACAAGCCGGACGGCTTAACGGTCGTCCCCGCCGATCCCGACAGCATAAAGGCGTTCCTCGATCCCCTGCCGGTGCGCTCCGTATTCGGCGTAGGAAAAACGACGGCGGAGGCGCTCGCCTCCGCCGGCATACGGACAATATTCGACGTGCGGAACGCTCCGCCGGGAGTTCTCCGCCGCCTGCTGGGCGCGGCGCGGGCCGGGATCCTCGCGGATCTGGCATCCGGCATCGACAACCGCCCCGTGCAAACCGAACGAGAGGAAAAAACCATCTCCGGAGAATACACGTTTCCGGAAGACGAGCCGGAACGGGAAACCGTAAGGGAACGGCTTCTGGAAATAGCGTCCAAAGTGGGGCGCCGCATACGCGAAGCCGGCAAACGCGCCGCAACCGGCAAAATAAAAATCCGGTGGGGAGACTTCTCCACAGCCACGCGTCAGAAACGGTTTCCGGAGCCAGTATGCGACGACATATCCTTCCGGCGTCTAGCGTCCGAACTTTTCGACTCTGTCTACACCGGAGCGCCGGTGCGCCTCATAGGATTCGGTGTGACCGATCTGGAATCCGGCCCCGGTGAAGCCACGCTTTTCGCATCGGAATCACTGAAACGCAGGGAAAGGCTCTGCGCCGCGGTCGATTGCGCCCGGCGCAATCTCGACGGAGGCAGCATATCCTTCGGGATACGCCGGACCACACCGACGCCCGGAAGCTCTTCGGAAGACGACTCGGACGAATGCTGAGCGCTGCTCAGCGTCCCCCCATGGAGAACGTCACCTTATGGCGCAGCTCTCCAGTTCCATCCGACTTGCGCTCGAACATAACAACCCGTACGCCCTCCAGCGGCGAATCCCACGGATTGAGCAGATCCCCCGCCTCGGCGACTTCCCACACCACATTCGGCGCATCCGCTTCAAGAGTCATCGTCAAGCCGTCCTGTGTCAGGGTGAGCACATTGCCGCGGACTTCCGCCGAAGCCCGCGTGACCATCTGCCATCGCACCACGTCCCCGGCTGCCAGCCCGCTCACATGGTCTTCCGTTACCAGTCGGCTTCTTCCCGGGAAATAGTAAACTCTCTGCGCATCGAACCCCAGCACGTCCCTCAAATCCACCTTTACGGACGGATCTGCTCCGTTGAATCCGGAGCATTCAAGCGCCGCGCTCCCTTTTACTCTCTGGCGCATCCCGTTCACAACCATCTGGGAATGCCCGTTTACGCCGTAGCGGAAGACGTCCCACCTCGCGCCGTCCTGACTTCCGTTCCAGAGACTGAACCCCTTCTGTTCAAGTTTGTTGTAATCCTCCCCGCCCAGTTCCAGAGACCATCTCACACCTCCGGCCTCCAGCACAAAAGACCCCGCATCCATATGCCCGTGCGATACTGACGGCGTGCCTCCCTTCACCGCCACGTACCATGCATCACGGTCTCCGCCGCTTCTCATCGCGGCGAACTCCGATTTGCCGCGCCCGTGGTAGTCGCGCATAAACTCCATACGCGGGCCGCCGCCCGCGGGGGACGCCTCCACAGGGGTGTCTCCGGCAGGAAGCAGCAGCAGCGCAGCAAGCCTGTCTGAAGCGAATCTGGCGGGATTTTCCTCAAGGGTTCGCCATTCGCAGCCGAAATAACCGGATCCTCTTCCTCCGAACTTCTCCGGAAAGCGATCCGCGAACCACAGCAAGCCCGCCTCACACCTGCGCGAATCGTGGCTGTCCGCATAGTTGCAAAAACGCCCCCCGGGACCCGTGACGGCCAGCATGTAGTCTGCAGAATCAGCGAAGCCCTCCATGCCGCTCAGACCGAAATCACTGCCGAACGCGGCCTCCAGCATCGAGATGAACACGATGTTGTACGTCGTTCCGTACGACCAGTACATCGGCCCCTCCGGATACACCCCGTCCGGCGCGTACCCCAGCATCGGCTTCCGTATATTGCTTATCGCGCGTTCAATTACCTCGAACGCCTCTTCCGGATACTTATCCGCCAGGGCAATCGCCGCGGCAGAGACGCCGGTGTGGCAAACCTGCCCCCAGTTGTTGCCGGCCCGCACCCACCATTGAGAGTCGTCTAGCGCGGTGGACAGCCCAAGTCGCCACAATGCCTCGGCGATTTTCTCCCGCGACTCCGGATCCAGATCGTTGTAAAGCCAGTCATAACCTACCGCCACGGCGAGCGACATCTCCGCAGTGTCCAGATAGTGCGATGGATTCCAGTCCGGGAAAGAACATACCGCAAGCAGCTCTGCCTTAGCTCTCTCGAGCGCTTCTGCATCCCCCCACACCAGCCACGCACCCGCAAGCGTCGTTATCCTGTGCAGCGCGCGCCTTGATACGGCAAGAATACGGCGCCCGATCTTCACCCGCTCCAGAACGGGTTCCTTCTGCAGCGCCGCGGCTTCCCTGCGCAGGGCTTCCGCGTAGGGAACAATATCGGCAGGAACGGTTATCCTGCCCGGTTCTGTCAGAATGATGCGCGGATGTCCGCTGCCAATGGAATCAAACGACTCTCGAAGACCCTTCGCATCCGGCACCGCCGCCGAAGCCCCGGCCGCCGTGCACGCCAGCCCGGCAGCGGCCATTCTCATCCCAGCACACCCGTGCATCGGCAAAACCCTCAAAGCGTTTTGATGACTATGGATTCCATCACGGCATAACCGGCGTCATTTGGATGAACCCCGTCGCCGGAATACTTGCCCATTCCTCCGTTTTCGTTCGCAAGCGCCGAATAATAGTCCACATACGGAATCCCGTTATTTTCAGCATACTCTTTGATCAGGCCGTTAAGCCGTACTATGCGTTTTGACACGTCTTTTATTTCTTTGCGCCATGGGAACCCGTCGGAAGGCGTTACGGAGCAGAGCCTCACGCCGATCCCGTTCGCCTTAGCCAATTCACACATTGAGATGATATTGTTCATTACAGCCTCGTGTGAGATAGGACCGCGGTTTTCCGCCATATCATTGATACCTGCGAGAATGACAACCGTTTCGGGTTTAAGATTTATGACGTCCTGCCTGAATCGGCAGAGCATCTCCGCAGTCGTCTGTCCGCTTATCCCGCGGCCGACGAACCCGTTTGTGTTGAAAAATGCCGACCTTCTGCCGGGCCATGCGTCAGTAATTGAATCGCCGTAAAAAACAACCGCACCCGGCTTGACATTTCCATTTGCCGCGGCATACCGCTGATTTCCAGCCCAGTCTGCAAAAACAATCGTACCGCACATGGCTGCCGCAAACAGCGCCGCCGTCTTTATCGTATTCATAGTTTTATCCTCCAGCCGGTACTTTTTAATTCCAGAAAGACTGCCGTCCGGCAAACAGTCAAACCCGCGCTGAACAGGGCAAGAGCTCAGCTCTTCCCGCCGCCGCAGTCCGCGCTGAACAGAAACGCGGCGGAAATTATAAACGTAAGATTCCAAACAATCGCCGGAATTTGAAGACTGAAATCTCCGAGCGAATGCACCGCGAAAACAACAACGCACATAAGCGCCGCAAGCGGAGTAGACTTTGCAAGATGAGACGGCGGTTTCCCTGGCTCGTGCCTGTGGCGGCGGCGGCCATGCCGGTGACGGGCATGGCCGGATTGCCTCTCCGGGGGATCCGCGTCCGCCGCATTGGGCAAATCCGCCCTCGCGGGGACATCCGCACCGTCCCCTGAAACGCTCACACACACCGCCTGAGACCGGGAAAGTCCATACACGAGGACCGCCCCGAACGCCAAGAAAATCACGAAGCCCGCTGCGCCGTACTCCTCAAGCAGCTGCGTCCAGTCACTGTGCACTTCGTACAGATGATAGTAGTCGTTGCGCAGCCTCGGGAATACGAGCGGATCAAGCGACCCGTCGTCCGTCGGAGCAAATTCCGCCCACCTGTTGGAGTGCTGCCCCGGCCCTATGCCCCAAACGGGATTGCTTCTCCATGCTCTGAGCGCGGAAGCGATATACGTCCCGCGGTCGAACCTGTACCAGAACGTATCGCTCACGCGCTCCCACAGCCGCCCGTCGCCGGCCTTTGAAGCCGCCTCATACTCTGCGTAAAGAGGATGCTCCTTTATGCGCCTTGACAGACTGTTGTCCGTCAGAAACAGCGCCGCGCACGCCGCAAGCACCGCGCACGCCGAGATCACAGCGCACACCGCCCTCACGCGCGGAGGACGCCCCCTGTGCGCAAATGTCAACCATGCCGCAAGTATCCCCGAGAACAAAGATGCAAGCCCGCCCCGCGAAAGCGTAAGAAAAGCCGGCCAGAACAAAAATGCCGCCGCCAGCGCAGTCAGCGCCTTGCCTGTACGCCCTCCCCCGGGCGTGAATGCATTCGCCAGAAATACGGCAATGCCCGCATTCATGAACGCGCATAGATGATTCGGGCAGTAGAAGACGCCTATTGCCCTGCCCTTGTAGTGCATGGAAAGTTCCACCGGCGCCCAGAGGATGTACGAATCGCCGGTAATATAGTGGTTCAGGAGCGCATATGCCGCCACCAGCACCACGTTTGCGCAGAAAGCCCGGAGAAGGAATTCCAGCCTCCCCCTCGTGCCGCAAACTGCAAGCGACACCGAAAGAAGAAACGGCGTAAGAAACAGCAGAACATTCCTCTCCGCCTCCATCCGCACCATTTCCCTGCCGGGTGCGGACGGGAAAAGCACCCTCACGCCCGCATACGCCAGAAACAGCGCCATGCACAGCAGCACGGCCGCCCCTGTGCGAGGCACGCGCAGATGCGGATAAATCGGAAACGCGGAACCAAGCGAAGACGCCCTCAGCGTCTCAGCAATGAGCCCCAGCCCCGAAAACAAAGCCGCGCCGAAAACCAGCACTGACATGGGCCAGAACCACCACATCTCCCACGACCCGAAAAACCATGGACTCACTATCACGTTCAACGATGCGCAGGCAAACCCCAGAACATACATCAAACGCGAAAACCCGAACTTCACATTCCCGGCATCTTCCGTCATGTCTCCACCCGTCCTCCCGGCGCGCCCCCTCCGGAACGGCCGAACCTGCGATCCAAATCCCTGTTGGATGTAAAAATCATGGTAGGTCCTCCCGATGGCCTGGCATACGGCATGTCACACCTCGCCAAAGCCTCCACAACCATGCGCAGCTCCCCGTCAGAAAGCCTGTAAGCGCCTCTGGAAGCAGCCTTCCCGGCCGCCATCGCCGCCGCGCGTTCCCGCCACAAATCCCTGTGGCGCGTCCCCGCATTTATCACAGCCGCCGCGGTCTCTGCAAGGATTTCGCGGCAGTCCGTCCCGCTTACGGCGTCCGGCACGGCATCCACGGAAAATACCCCGTTGCCGAACGGCTCAATCCCGAACCCCATCCCCTTCAGCTGCGGAAGGACTTTCAGCACCGCCGCCGCGTCCGCCGGTTTCAACTCCACGGTCTGAGGCATCAGGAGGCCCTGGGAATGCGGCTCTCCGCCTGCAGACTCCGCAAGCAGCCGCTCGTACACGACCCGCTCCCGGGCCGCCGCCGGATCCAGCACCGTGTACCCGCCGCTGGTCTCCATAAGCACATAACCGCTGGAAAGCCTGCCTATAATCCGGAACTCTGACCACGGAGCCGTCGCAGGGAGTCCGTCTCCCGCCACCGAGAACTTCGCTTCTTCCCCTCTCTCGCCGGCAGAGCCGCCTCCGGACAAGACGTCGCCGTACAAGACATCGCCGGACGGCAGCTCCGGCTGTGAAAAAACGACTGGCGGAGGCACCGGCGGCGGTGTGCCTGACGGCAGAACACATGCGCCTGCACGCTCCGTGTTCCAATCAGTCACAGGCGGCGGCTCCGCTTCCCTCATCCCGACGGGGCCGCCCCGGAGCGCACCGCGTATTACCTCCGTTACCGCCTGACGTATCTCAGAATTGTTCCGGAACCGCACTTCGCGCTTCGCGGGATGCACGTTCACATCCACAAAATCCGGCGGCGTTTCAATGTACAGGTAAATCTGGGGCCTGCGCCCCTCCCCCAGCCCCGGATAAGCCTCGTTAAGCGCCGCATACACAGACGGAGCAGCGGCCGGACGCCCGTTTACGAAAATGTACTGCCCGGCACGGTCCGGACGCGTCCACCCGGGCTCTCCGGCAAACCCGTGCACGCGCACGCGCCCGCACGAGCCGTCAAACGGGATCATGTGTGCCAGATCTTCTTCGCCCGCCAGATCCCTGAGCCTGTCCGCTAGCGATTCCGCCGCCGGCAGTCTGTACGCCTCCTCCCCGTCGCATTTCAGCACAAATGCAATCCGGGGATACGCCGCGGCGTGTACGTACACCATATTCTTGATGTGAGCCTGTTCCGTCTGAAACGTCTTCAGAAAACTTCGTCTGGCGGGCACGTTGAAAAACAGGTCGCGCACCAGTATTTCCGTGCCCGGAGGGCATCCGCAGTCCCTCACATCGATAAGCCTGCCGCCGGAGATCTCCACCTCCGTGCCGGTTTCATCGTTTTTGGTGCGCGTCCTCAGGAAAAATCGTGACACTGAGGAAATCGACGCCAGCGCTTCGCCCCGGAAACCCAGAGTGCCCACCTTCTCTATGTCCTCAACTTCGCGTATTTTGCTCGTGGCGTGCCTCTCCGGAGCCATCATCGCGTCGTCGCGATTCATACCGCATCCATTGTCAGACACCGCAATCAGCTTTCGCCCACCAGCCGTAACCGACACCTCAACCCGCGTCGCCCCGGCATCCACCGAATTCTCCATCAGCTCCTTGACGACGGCGGCCGGGCGCTCCACCACCTCGCCTGCGGCTATCTTATTGGCCACATTCGGTGAGAGCATCATGATTACAGAACCGGGCATATCCAGAAACTCCGCAGATTGTCAAATCCCGCGCCTTACAGCAGGCGCACACCCGGGATTTTCCTATACCGCGGTCATTTTTTCAACGACAAATTATCTGCGCCGCGCATTGAAGCGTTTCCATCGAAAAGAAATTTCGCTTCAGTGACCCATTCCGCAGCGCCGCCCGGCTCCACCTCAATGTCGCAGAACATCTCCGGGCACACAACTCTCCCGTCCGCATACACCCTGAATTCCGACGGAGGCAGATTTGTGCTTATGCGGATTCCTGCGCCGGATTCCCGTTCAGTCACGATGAAGCTGTTGTGCTCCGGCACATCGCCGAAACCTTTGAAGCTGGCCCAGAACGTGCGCTTCAGCTTCCCGCCGGAAAAGCCCAGCGTTCCGCCTCGCAAAATCCCCGCTGCCGGAAGCACGGACGGCTTGTCGAGCGCCGGAACGAACGGCACCGACACCTCGTACCCGGAGCCGGCAGGCCGCCCGTCGATGCATATGAAATTATGCGAGTAATGTCTCGTTGATATGGGCCGGTTCCCCGTGTTCTCAAGCCGCCTCCATATCCTGAGCCCGCTCCCGTCGCCCGTCAGAGATATTTTTCGTTCAAGCCTGTACCCGAACGAACCGTCGGGCATTTTCAGCTCGTGTACAGCCTCCGCCTCCGCCGACCCCGTCTGCCTGAAGCTCCATACGCCCCTGTCGCGTACTTCATACCTGCGGTTGAAAAAATACTCCTTTTCATCCGGACGCACGAGTATGCCGGCCCCGATCTTCATGAACAAACCGCCCGGCGCAGCCTCCCTGAATCCCGGAGGCTCGGTATCCAGGTCAAACTCCTCTGCCGGACCGGCGACGTTGTCGTTGCCGTACGGATCATGCATTCCCGGATGGTGCCTCGTGAAAAAAGAATGCCCGTGCGATTCGATGTTGTCGATGATGCCGGACAAGTCGAAGCGGGTCCCCCTGTAAAATCCGTTCTCCGGATCAGGCCGGTATACGGTGGCCGCCGCCCCGCCGCATGACAGGCGGACGCACGGCCACGCCGCCTCCTCTCCGGCAGAGCGCGCCTGAAACACAGCCGCGGACAGAAACAGCGCCGCCGCGGCCGCCAGCCTTCCAGCCGTTCTCATTCGGCGCTCCGCCGCGGCATAAGCTCAAACACATCAAGCGGAACCGCGTAATCCACGGAGGACAGCGCGGGAACTCTGACGGTTGGCGCGCCTTCAAGCGGAGAGACGCCCAGAAAAACGCTCCTGCGGCGTTCCGGGCTCTCCGCCAGAACGACAGGCTCCGCGTCAAACGCAGTCGGGTTCGTGACCCGCAGAGTCACCCCCCCGCCAGACACGCCGGTCACCTGTGCAAACACATGGTCGAAAACCGTCACTTCCAGAGTTTCAGTATCCAGATATATCCCGGGCACCTCGGACACCGTATTCAGGAGAGCGGACTCCGCCCAGGTGGATCCGCCGAAAATCTCCCCTACTTTTATCTCCTCAAAAGGCAGTCCCCTGACCTCCCAGTCGCTCAAATTTACGCGCTCATTCACCCATCCCGGCGGCATCACAGGCCAGCGTTTACCCCTGCGTGTGTCGCATATCGGACGGTCCCGTCTTGAAACAAACTGCGGAAGGCTGTGCGCTATATCGCGTATCAGTTCAAGCCACTTCCGGTCGCCGGCCGCGCGCCACAGCTTGAAAAGCGAAGACCCCGAAAGAGAACATATTCCCGGAGCCGCGTGCTTGTTCTGAACATTGGCCCACACAGTGCCGCAGGAAAGCATGTCCATTCTGCCGAAGGTGCTTTCCGGAGGGAACCTGAAATCGTATGAAGTCACCCAGGTACAGAAATACGCGGCGGCCCTCGCCGCCGCATCCGTCCACTCCTGCGACCCGCCGGTCTCTTCCATGAGCACGACAAACGACTCCAGAAGCGCCGCGGAAGACTCGCTGTCCACATTCTGGAATATGTCCCCCGGGCCGCCGTTGGTAACCCCTCTGGACAAAAAATTGTCCCTGTACCGCCGAGCGGCGGCGCACGCTGTGCGCATATACTCCTCTTCCCCGAAATACCGGGCGGCCAGGGCCAGCCCCGCCGGAGCGAGGGCGGCGGCGCAGCTGCCGCCGAGCACCACCCCGCCCGTCTCCGAATCAGCGTAATGCGGCAGGTGCCCCGCCTCCTTCCAGCACTTCACGAATGCGCCGCACAATCCACGGGCCAGCCTTATCCACGAAGGAGACGGCTCCCTGTGCGGCGCCGCCGTCTTGAGGTACAGCAGCGTCTTCATCAGGAAATACAGCGTGTCTGCGCTGTAACGCATGTAGCAGCGTTTTCCATCTCCCTGCCACGCCCCGGCCGCCGAACTGAAACACCCGCGCACGAAGCCCGACGGCGTCACCGCCTTCTCCGCAATGAAATCCCAGACCCTGAGGGCCCGTGCCCGACTTGCTGCGCCGCCCCTCGTGAGCATGGGCCACGCCGTGTTCGGCCCGCCCACCCATCCGGTCTGCCAGTCCTGAGACGGGCATTCGCGCATCCCCACCGACCAGTACCCGTATTCCTCCACCCAGTTCTCGCGGTTGTGCTTGTCCTCAACAAGCTCAAACGCATAAGAAAACGGCAGGATTTCCTTTTCCCTTCTCCGCCCCAGCTCCTTGCGGGCCTGCGCAAACCGGGCGTAAAGATCCTCAGGAGTGTGCGCTTCGAACACGTGAACCGCCACGGGGAACGAAACCGTGTCGCCGCATTCCAGACGCGCCCCCCGGTCCGGCAAATCTCCCTGCCAGTTGTATTTGCCGCCTTCGCGCACGCCGGGGCACTTCACAAGAATACGCGCCCGCGTGCGCTGATCATTCTCTTCCACGCACAAACCTGTCTCTCCGGCTTCGCTCCTCTGCTCCGACATCACCAGCAGGCCCGCGGCATACTCCGGAAACAGCACTCCCGCGCACGGCGTGGAACAGTCTCCGGCCAGCACCTGTATCCGGCTGCGCCCCTCCCCATACTCCAGATGCGGCGCACTGGTGATGGTGATCCAATTCTCCGGATCCGGCGCAGGGCTGTCATCGAAGCGCTTCTTCCTGTCGCGAACAGGAAACCTGTTGCCGCCGTACACGCACGCAGGCATGAAAACCCAGTCGTCCCTGCTCCAGCGCCCGAAGTCCAGAGCCACACCCACCGAAGCAAAATCCACGCTCCCGGAAACAGCCGTATACTTGAAATCTATCCGGACGCCGCCCGACGCGGTGCGCGAATACAACGCCTCTGCCTCAAGCTCCGCCCCGCCGAGCTCCATCCGCGTGACGCCCCCCGCCGGCGAATACTCTTCCTCCGCCGGGACTTTGCCGGAATGCCTCACTGCGTATTTCATCATCCCCGCACACAGCTTTTCCAACTGCTCCCGGAGTTCCTCCCCAGCCTCCGGCCGCTTTATCCTGCACATGTCTGAAAACCCCCGTTGGTCACATCTTTTCAAACTCGATCATGGCTATACCGGCGCACGGCATGTCAAAATCCACCGTCAGCACATCTCCGCTGCGCTTTTCGCAATATGAGCGCGTTTCGCGCAGTTCGTTCACGGCACGGAGCTCTTCGAGCAGTTCGCGGCGGACATACGCCGGAGAACCCGCCTGCCGCCAGTCGTGAAGAATGTTGTTTTCGCTGTCTGAGACCACCGTCATGCGCTTCACGCGCATATCCGAAGGCATCTCCACCCGCATACGCCCGGACGCCTGCAGGTCAGGCTCCGGGGAAGGATCAAAACTGTATGCCAGCAGACGCACGTCTCCGGGCGAGTCCGCCGTGCATACCGCGCCGGACATTCCATCCGCCGGACACCCTTCCACCGGGACTCTGCGCATCCCCAGCCTGCCGAGAAGGCTGTGGGCATGATAACCCGGCTTCTTCAGTCCGTGAAGGCTCAGAAGACCGTAGTTGCCGCAGAACTCCGCGCCGCTGTACCCCACCTGATCGTATATGTCGCTGAGGCACCAGTACGCGAACTTGTCTCCCAGCTGAGATACTTCGGACATTGTCTTGACGATAAACGCCGCCTCGTTGGCCGATTCCCTTATGCCGTCGCACGGCCACCATGTCCTTCCCCATTCGTTCCAGTGCATTTCCCCGCGGAACCCGGCGCTGTCCAGCACCTTGCGCACACCGCGCACGACTCCGCGCGCAAAATGCGGAGAGCCGGGCTCCCTCTCGGAATCAGGCCCGTCGAACGGACAAACCGGCCGCCCGGAACAGTCCTCGTTGTACACATGGGAGATCATGTAATCCGGCTCCAGGCCGCTGCGCCTCCCGAATTCCAGAAACTCTTCAATCCAGCCCGCCCGCGCGGTTGAAGGCCCTCCCACGCGAAGTTCCGGATCGACGTCCTTTATCGCCCCTGCGGTTTCCAGATAAAGCCGGAAGAAGTCTTCCTGCGTTCCTTCCAGGAAGCCGTTGCGCAGGTTCGGTTCATTCCAAATCTCGAAATACATGCCACGTACCGTCTCCGCCCCGAAATGATCCTCCAGATGGCGGACCAGCCCCCCTGCAAGCCTGCGCCACGCCGCCCAGTCCGACGGCAGGCTTATCCTCGCTTTCGTCTCGAACGTCGTCCTCTCTCCGGCCGCAAGCGCGCCCGGCATAAAGCACGTGGTTATCATGGGCAGGACTCCAATGTCCGTCAGACGCTCCGTTATGTATGTGTCTATCTGCCAGTTGGGCACATCCCGCACATGTTCGCCGCTGCGCCATTTGACCGGATCCCGCGTGAGCACACGCATCTCGTCATCCAGCATTCCCACTGCTCTTACGTGGCGCGCGCCAAGTTCATCATGCGCAATTTTCAGCTGTTCAAGCATATCGGCGCGAACCATCCACCGGAATTGATCCACATTTACAAGCCCTTCCCACGTGTGCCGGAAAAGCTCCGGTTCAGCGCCCAAAACAGGTCTCAGCACTGTCATATATTCAAACCTCCGTTAAAAATCCTGCCGCTCAAGCCTTACTACCCATACGGGTTCTCCGGACGAAATCTCGATAACCCCGTCTTTCCCCACTGTCCCCGACCGGATTTCCTTCATGTGCCAGTCAAGGAACGTGAAGCGCATCCCTGCCGCAGACGGCGCCCTTATCCGGCCGGAAACGCGCGCCGTGAGCACGGGCCATCCGCCGCGTACGGATTTGCCGTCATGGATGGACGCCCCTCCCCTGTCCAGATAGTGGACGAAACCGGAATTGAAACTCGTGCATACCAGGCTGAGCATCGCAGATCTCGTCTGAGAAAGCGGCATGCCGTCCTCCGACACCAGCCCGAACGCCAGATATCTGTCCCCCTCCAAATCTTCAGGATAAGGCATCTCTGCAGGTACGCTGATGCTCACGTCCGAGAGCTCTACACCGGCTGACGGGAATTCCAGTGCGTCGCCAAAACGCGACATGAACCCCGTAAACGCCGCCCCGCCGGGCGCATCGAAGCTCAGCCCGCCGCGGCGCGTGTCAAAGCAGATTTCCCCGGTCGGACGTATCACATCAGGCTTGGACTCGGCGTCGTAACGCACGACCGGCCCGGACACCTCGTCGTCTTCGCGCGCCGGGTCAATCACAAGCCGCACACCGTACCTGTAAGCCGTCGGGAGCATGTTCATGCCGGTCTTACCGTATGAACCCGCATAATCCATGCTGTCGGGATCGTAGAGGCTGCGCCTGCCGTAAATGAACGTCGTAGGCTCCGGCGCAGGCTTGTACAGCCCGCCTCGGAATGCGTATGCCGCGGCCCGCATCGCAGACGCCTGAACCTCGTCGTACGTGAAATGATACCCCTGCGGATGATTTCCCGTCGTGTAGTCCATCGGCTTGTCGAACGGACGCTCCGCCGTGGCAATGTCGCCCACCCCGCCCCAGTAGTGCCAGCACAAGGCGTCCCAGTCCTGTATGCAGGCTAGAGCCAGTATGCGCCACGGGAATTCGGCCCTGTATTTGGCCGGCTGCTGAATCTGCGTCTCGTATGCCATAAACGGCTTGCCCGGCATTTTGTTGTGCTCCAGCCACGGCACGTCATGGCAGATTCTGGGATACTCTTCCAGCCCCGACATCCACGGGTATCTGGCGTTGAACCTCGGATCGTTGTTGCGCGGGGATCCGTTTATGTACGCATCATGTACCGAAACGTCGGCATTCTGGTGCAGCCACGCGCTCTGTATCTCATACCCGATCCCCGTATCCAGCACAGTCGGAGCAAGCCGGCACGCCCTGCCCATCGTCTCAAGCGCCGCTTCCAGCCGCTTGTAGTGCGCCACATGAAGTGAGCAGAAAAACTCCAGCACATCCGCGCCGCGGTGAAAGTTGAAGTCGTCGCGCGAATAGCCGGACTCTGCCGCGGAATCAGCCTCCTTGAGCTGTTTTTCCGCCTGTGCGTCCATCACTCCGAACACCGTCTTCTGCACCCCGCGCAAAGGCAGTATGCCCACGGAGCCCGTCTCCAGACTCTCGCCCGGCAGAAGCCCGCACCATTTGCGGGCAAGCTTTTCGTCCGTCCCGTATTTCCCTCTCAGATACTCCGTCCACTTCTCCTGAAGAGTACGCTGGAAATAATCCGGCAGTTTCCTGAACATGCCGCCTGTCATCTTGCTCATCCACCAGTCTTCGTTCGTGAGCTCGAACGCCGCATACAGCGGATCATCCCCCACGCGGAACCCGGTATAATGATTGTAGTGATCCGCTATTTCACGCATTCCGCGGATCATCACGGCTTCCGTTCTCGGATCCCACTTCGCAACAACCCGTGCCAGATTGTCCTTGTTGCCCTCCATCTGCGACATCGCCTCCGCCCACTCGCCGGCGGAATCCGGTTCGTCTATGATCCCCACGTCCGAAGCGTAAGGGTAATTCTGCGCCATCCCCGGAAGCCATATGCGGAAGCTCCTTTTTTTCAGCTGCCACAGAAAATAATCCTTGAGGTCGTCGGAGCTTCCGTCTCCGGGAACGTAGTCCCTGCGCGCAGGCCGCCAGAAACGCACCAGGTTGAACCCCAGCCCGTCCAGCCTTTCCGCAATAAGTTCGTTCTCGCGGCGTCCCTGCGCTATGCGGCGCGAGCGCTCTTCCTCCGTCTCCTCTCGTCCTTTCGGAGCAGACGGCACATTCGGAAAGGACTCGATCACGCCCCAGAACCTTACCCGCTTCCCTCCGGTTTGAAGATGCCCTTCACCGGACACCGTCACATACTCGGATTCCGGAACCGCTTCCGGATCCTTCGGCTCCGGAAGCCCGGAACCGAAGGATACACCCGAAATAAACGCGCACGCCGCCGCCGTCCACGCCGACTGCTCCTGCCAGCCGGTACCGCCGTTCAGAACGGCATCCGCCGCCGGTGTGCCGTTTGTCACGCCATGATAAACAAACTGCTCGCTCACAAGCAGCTCGCCGCCTGGAGGCGGCCCCCCGGACGTGATAAACCAGTCGGAAAGCGAAGCGCCGGACACTGATATCCCGTTAAGCGACGTTACTCTGTACCTGTAAACGGAAGCTTCCGAGACATCAGCGTCTTCGTAAAACGTGTCTTTCAGACCCGTAGCAATCATGTTGAAAATGCCGTCCTTGCCATCCTGACGTTCGATTATGTAGGCTTCCGCGTCCGTTCCTACCGTCCACCGGATGCGCAGCGCCCCCGACGCCGTCTCCGACACCGAGACATCGGACGGCTCGCCTGGAATCACCGACTCCGGCAGGACAATCTCTCCGAATACGTCCTGAAGGGAAGAACAGATGCGGATCTCGTCAAAACCCGCAGCCTCGCTTCCGGAAACCTCCATGCTCATCGTTCCCGAGGATATCGACACGCTCTCCGGCGAAGTCACCGACACCCTCTGCAGCGCGTTGCTCTCCAGCAGCTCCATCGAAATCCCAGCGGCAGAAAAAAACATATTCGAACAGCCCGCCTGATCCAGCACCCAGAGCACCGCCTCAGTCGGAGTCTCCTCGTTCCCGACGCCGTGATTTGAAAGCCGCGTCACATACAGCAGCGGGAACGTATCCCCGTCTGCGCGCATCTGTGCGGTCATTTCGCTCCCGGCGCCATTCAAAAACACCTGCGCCCTTCCCCTGTCCCTGCCGTACGTATCCGCCACTATTTCCAGAGGTCCTACCGCCAGCCAGGACTTGTTGTTGTATCCATTCGGATAATTCCTCCAGTGTACGAAACTGATCCACACATCCGCGCCGTCCGGGATCCCGGCAGACAGCGCATAGCCGCGCTCCTCCACTGTGTTATTCGAAACAAGCGCGCCGCCGCCGAGACCTACAGCGTCCGTGTATCCGTACAGAATTTTCGGAGATACTACGTCCAGGGCAGGCTCCCACGAAACTCCGTCCGGTTCCCATATCCCGAAAGCGGCATATGACAGCTCCCCCTCCGGATAGTCGAACGGCTCATACAGATACACCTCCGCCCGGCACAAAACCGATGGAACAAGAAGAAGAAGAGACAATAAAACGCGAACTACATCGTATTTTCCGCAGCTGGCCGATCTGCTCATACCGAAAAGCCCCCCGGTCAAGAACCCTACATTCACATGGAGCCGTACGCCGGCCCCCAGACTGACTGCACGGATGATATATTTAACTTTTCGATAAGTCAATAAAAAAACTTTTCGATAAGTCATTACGCCCGAACGCCGCCCTCAGCGTGCTTTCCCGGTGTTCGGCTTCGCGGCGGCCTTCTTCTTTTCGTGAGCCGGCCCAAGCGTGTCGCCTTCGATAAAATCGCATGGAAGCACACGTGACGGCAGCTCGCGGGAAGGATCTTCCACCAGCGCCGTTATCCCCTCCGCGGCGGCAGTTCCCATCTCGTATTCGGGCAGAAGCATTGTCGCCATCGTGTGAGTGATGTCGTCCGCAGTGACGTCGCTGAATACGGCTATTGAAAAGTCGCCCGGCACATTCAGGCCGGCGGATTCGGCCGCCCTCAGATACACGCGTCCGACGTCGCCGGTGTATCCCAGAACGGCGGTGGGCGCATCCGCGCGCCTGAGCTCCTTCGACAGCACCGCGCAGATTTCCCTGTGCGGCATATCCTCGTATCGCGCAAGCCTGGGTTCAAGACCGGCCTCCTTCATCGCATCCGAATACCCGCCGAATCTGTCGTATGTACTGAAATGAAGGAAATCGTGGAACATCGAAAACACGATTCTGCGGTGCCCGAGTGAAATCAGGCGGCGAGTAATCCAGACGGCGGAGTCGTGTTCATTCGGATATACGCAGTTGTTGCCGTGTTTCGAGTTTATCCAGTAGGCCGGTATTTTGTGCTGCCGGATAAGCTCCTCAAACCGCTCCGGAATTTCCGCCTGATAGTTGATGATGAACCCGTCGCACACAAGCTCCCGCAGCAGATACGGCGCGCTTGCGGGATCCGACAGTTTTTCATCCGGCAGTTTGCTTATCATCAGGTGTATGCCGCGGCGCGCCAGACCGTCGTGCACGCCGTCGAGAACCGCCTCCGGCATCAGGCTTCTAAACCTCACCGTACTTTGTATAAGCGTCACGGAGTTAAACCTGCCCGTAACCGTGGCTCTGGCGGCGGCGTTCGGGATATACCCCATGTCAAACGCCGCCTGCCGGATAACCGCCGCTTTCAAAGGGTTCACCCGGGTATTGCCTCCAGTGCCGCTTATTGCGGCTGCAACCGTCGCCCTCGAGACTCCGAGCCGCTTGGCCAAAACTGCCAGTGTCATTCCATTGCCCATACAATGCGTCCGTATTGTTTGTTAAACTTCCGGCCATGCCGGAAATGCTGAAAACCGCGCACGGGAGAAGAGAACCCGCAGCACAGCGCCGCATCCACCGCCCCGTCCGCTCCGGATATGGTACCACACAATATGACTGCAAGGAAGTCTATTGACCCATCCGCCAGCATACCGGCGCAGTCCCGCCCTCCCCCGTGTTCCAGTAGACATTCCGCTCGAGTTCAAAACTCTGCAGCGGAGTCCCGTCCGGAGCCGCGCCCCGTTCTGCCCCGTCCCAATTCTTGCCAAACAAATACCCGCCCGCGTTCCAGTAGACAATATTGCGCCTGAAGAAAAACGAGATGTGAGGCTCCCTTCTGATTCGCTGGATCTGGTCCGTCTGTGAGTTTGCAAAAATATTGTTTTCGACGGTATTCTCCCTGCCGTAATGCTGATGAAAGCCCCCGGTTTTCACATTGTAGACCAGATTGTGCGTTATCTCTATGCCGGAAGAACCCTCGTCCGTGTAGATTCCCCACCCGCCGTAGTCGAAAGCATAAATGTCGTGTATCAAATTACGCCGGACAACTGTGCCCGGGGAAACCCCGAGCGTATAAACCCCGCCCATGTCAGAAAGCAGCCTTTTGCCGATGTCATGTATGTGGTTGTATGCTATCTCATTGTGATGAGCAAGCGAAGGTTCGGCATATCCCCATGTCCACCCCGCCGAGACCGCAGTGTAGTACAGGCTGTAAATTTCGTTGTGCACGATCCTGTTGTGCGATGAATGCCCGATCCATATGCCAAGTCCGGCAGGATTTATGAGTCCGCCGTGCATGATCCGGCAGTTGCGTATGGTATTTCCGCCGCAGGATGCCGCCACACCGTCCGGGCCGGCCGCGTCTGACCCGTCGCCGAACGACAACCCCATATACGGATGGCCTATCTTTACGCCGCCGCAGCCCATGTCCGCCATAACGCAGGATTCCAGCGCACATCCGCGCGCCCCGGGACCGAACTGCACGGCATACCCAGCCGGACGCACAAAAACACACCCTCGGAAACACACCCCGCTTGCATATGATATCTCCGCCATGGCCGCCATATTTATTCCGCCCTGCGGCGTGAAGTCCCCCTCCGGCGGTGTATTGAATCCTGTCGTATCAAAGACAATATCACGGAACTCCGTATTTGTTGCCGGGCGGCCGTCTCTCCCCTTCACTATAATCAGGCGCTCGCATACCGGAGCCTCCGCACGGCAGGTCTCCGGCGTCTCCCCCGGCAGCGGCGCGTATGCAATCGTCCCGGAAGCGCGATCCAGATACCAGCTGCCCGGCCGTCCAAATGCTTCCTTGACGTTTTCCGCGTAATACCTTCGGTTCTTGAAATCACACCAGAATGTGTTGCCTCGCCTCGGCTCCGCAAACTTGACAGCCCTGATTGCGCCATCTATGCAGCGGCAGCGCATACGCGAAGAAGACCATATGTGCAGGACGTGGAACTCCACGTCCGCCGCATTCGTCCACTCCGGGTTAATATCGCCCTCCCTGTACGTAAAGCCTTCGATGCTGTTTTCGCCCTCCCCCCAGTTTCCTTCCGCAGTAAAGAAACCCGTCTCAGGCACACGCGGACGATAACGGCGCTGCCCGTTCACAAACAACTGCGAGAAATACCAGCTGCCGGACGCCGCTTCCGGCAGAATAGTGCGCCATATCCCGTCATCGCCGTCCTCCCAGCCGCGAATCTCTCTAGCTCCCGAGAAAATCGCCGGATCATGCGCAAATTCCGACCTGAACACAACGGAGCCTCCCTCCCCTCCGCTGCATTCCTCACTGAAAACCAGCGGAGAATCGAACCGATAAACGCCGGGAGCAAACACCGCCTCCACGTTGACCGCTGTGCGCCCATCCCTCCGCAGTTCCGATACCGCACGGCATACCCTCGCAGCCGTAGCAAACGGATTCCCGCGGCTCCCGGACGCATCGTCGCATCCTGATGGAGAAACAAAAAATCTGACGACACCGGAGCATTCCGCCTCTGTATTCATCTCATCCCGCCTTCGTGCTCATTGTATTTATCCTGTACCGCAATGCTCCGGTATGTTACGATATGACTTAACGAGTAATCAACAAAAAGCTTTTCCACGGCGCTCCCGCTGCGCATGCCCGCTGGACAGTGCGCAGGTCAGGCGAACGCCACGGCAGACGAGATTTTATGCAAAACGAATACCGCACGGCAGCCACATACTGCAATCCGCTCCCGCTTCCGGATTATCCCAGAGGCAGAGCCTCGAGAAACAAGCGCCACGGAGCTTCCGGTTTCCTTCAGGACCCGCCCGCCGACTTCAGGGAAACCGCGGATCCGTCCGTAATCTGGCACGACGGCAAGTGGTACCTGTATCCCTCGTGCGCCATGGCGTACGTAAGCGACGACTTCGTAAACTGGCGCCGCGTCCGTATCGAACCTGAGGACTGCGGCTACGCGCCCACCGTTGTCGAACACAATGGCCGCTTCCTGCTGACAGCGTGCGGCGCGCCCTTGATGGAAGCAGACAACCCGTTGGGGCCATTTAAAAAAATCGGCCCCCTCCTTAAGCCGGACGGCGCTCCCGTAGCCGGATTCAACGACCCTATGCTCTTTGCAGACGACGACGGGCGGCTCTACGCCTACTGGGGACTCGGAGGACCCGGCATCTTCGGCGCAGAAATGAACCCGAACCGCCCGGATCAGCTCATCACCGAGCCGCGCATCCTTTTCTCATTCAATCCCGAGCACGTCTGGGAACGTTACGGCCCCTCCAACGAAGACACGTCGAAGAGCTTCGTTGAGGGTCCGTGGATGGTTAAGGCCGCAGGCAGATACTTCCTGACATATGCCGCCCCGGGCACCGAATGGAGGACGTACGGAATGGGCGCATACGTGTCCGACGACGGCCCTCTTGGGAACTTCCGCTGCCAGACGCGCAATCCCATATCCAGTCAAACCTCCGGCCTCGTGCGCGGCCCAGGCCACGGATGCATAGTACGCGGCCCAGGCGGCACGCTGTGGGCTTTCTACACCTGCACGGTATGCTACGAACACATCTTCGAGAGAAGAATCGGCATGGATCCCGCAGGCATTGATGCCGGCGGCAACTTGTTCGTGCTGCCCGCATCAGACACCCCGCAGTACGCCCCGGGCGTAAAAAAACATCCGGAACTCGGCAACTGGGCGGGGCTGTACTGTGTCAGCCTGAACCGCAAGTGCATATCCGGCAGTTTCGCCCCCGGAAGGAATCCCATATATGCCGCCGATGACTCCATGCTTACATGGTGGCAGCCGGACCGCAACGACCCCACGCCGTACATTGAAATAGATTTTTCCGGAAGTTTTGACGTATCGGCATACCGCATCGTGTGGAAAGACGTCGGCCTCGATTACGACGCCGGAGTCCTCCCCGGACCAATAAAATACAGACTGTTTTTAAAAACCGCCGCCGGAAATGCACAAAATGAGGGCTGGGAACTCGCAGTGGACGCATCCGGAAACACCGCGGACATGCTGATAGACTACGGGACTTTTACGCCAAGACATGCCTCGGGAGCGCGGCTGGAAATCACCGGAACCCCGCGAGGAATAACACCGGGAGTAGTGAATTTCGCCGTTTTCGGAAAATCCCGCTGACAGCCCGCCGCCCGTCAGCCCTCCCAGCGATTGCGCACGAGAGCGCTCAAACGCCGCAGCCCGCGAAAGGCATATGCGCCGCAGCTAGAAGCTCAGCAGAGCATCATGCATAGTCTTTTCCATAAGCGGGAGCATGGAGCCCTTCGCGTCGGTTACCGGTTCGCAGTCCCCGACGGTGCTCCACGGGATAAGCATCTTCTCAATCGGAAGTTCCAAAACATAGCCGCCGACAGGAACGCTCAGCGGATCAGCCTTACGCGCAGCGCCGAAAATGCTGCGAATGCCGTCCTGCAAAGCATCGCCGCCGGAATCTTGCTGCGGCCCGGAAGCAGATGCGCTCCCCAATTCGGCGCCTGTATCTCCGCTGCGCCTCGAAAAGAATACCCATGTCGTCTCCTGCAGATACCGCTGCGCGTCCATTGGAGCAATCGTCGCCGCTGCATCCAGCCCCAGCCTGCTCATCTGCCGTTTCATAACCGGCAGAAGATCAAACTGCCAGTTGCTTATGTGAACCGCCAGAATTCCATCCGGGGCCAGCCGTCTTAAAAAAAGTTCAAATGCCTCGTCCGAAATCAGCTGCAGCGGTATGGCGTCGCCGGAGAACGCATCGACCTCAATTATATCCCACTTAGGGGCCCCGGAACGCTCCTCCGCTTCCATAAGCTTGCGCCCGTCGCCCTCCAGTATCTCCACCCTGCCGCGGCACCCTGAGATAAATGTGAACATCTCCGGATCGCACGCCAAGCCGATGTCCGCCGGTGATATCTCGAAAAATGCAAACAAATCCCCCGGCTCCGCCCACGCGGCCATAGTGCCCGCGCCGAGACCTATGGAGACAAAACGCATATTCCGGCCGGGATGCCGCTCCCGCCATGCTTTCACTGCCATTCCGCCCCCTGTTTCCCCGTAATACGTCGTGGGCTTGAGCATATCAATCTCCGGAGAACGCACCTGATACCCGTGGTGCGTGCGTCCGTTTAGAAGTATACGGCCCTCCGATTTGCCGAATTTCTGCCCGTCGATTACCGCAAGAGATCCGTAGAAATCACGTACGCGGCAGACCACGCCGGGGTAATCCGCCCTGAACATATCCGGTATCACTCCGGCAAAACATAACACCAGCGCCGCAGCCAGCACCGGAAGGACAGGTATGGACTTTTTGTCCGCACCCGACAAAAGCCCCCTGATGTAAGGCAGCAGGGAAACCGCAGCCCAGATCAGAATCATCACAGCACAGGCCGACACCGCCACCGGGAATTCCGTTATTTTCGTGAAAACCTGCGGAGCCGCAATGCCGGCCAGCAGGCCGCCCGCGGACCCGCCCAGCGCATTGAAAAAATAATACCGCCCGAGCCGGTCCCTGCCCGGCCTAAGCGAAAAAAGCCATGTGTGTAGGAAAACAAGCACCACCGCGAACGAGAACAGCCCATACCTCTTGACTTTTCCGAGAAGATCCAGCGTTTTATACTTGAACTCGTAGGCATCCAGAGAAAGCGACGCCAGAAGAAACAACGACAGCGCTGCTGCCGCCGCCAGCAGGGGAAGCGCTTTCTCGGCAAGAGAATTAAATCCGATAGTGTAGGAAAGAAGGAATATTGCCAGAAACATGACCCACAACAGCGGAAGCGGAGAAACGTCGGAACAAATAAACGCCGTCGCAGACGTAAGAAGCGCACACGACACTGCTGGAATCACAAGCCAAGCGGCCTGTCTCAAAATCAACGGTACAAAACTTACGCCGCAGGACACCCCCTCACACCGCCTCTGCACGGCCTCCCGCCCGGCCTCCGCACCGCCGCCGACCGTACGCTCCGCCCTCGCGGAATCGCACGTCCCCGGCGCGCAAAATACGAGTATCGAAACGAGAGCCGTGTAAACCGCAAGCCCGCCCGCAAACAGGAACATCTGCCCCGTCACCGATATATTCGGCTCCAGAAATACCGGGAAAACCAGTAATCCGCAGAAAGATCCCAGATTCGATATCCCGTACAGCCAGAAGGCCCCCTTCCCGAAAGGCGCCTTCGACTGCACAAGCGTCGCGTTAGCGGACAAAAGCACGTACGGCACAGCTATGCAGGCGGACACCGTAAGCAGAACCCCGGCCCATGAATTGGAGGCCGCAACTACAACCGGCCCCCGCAGAGCCAGAACAACGAACCAGACCGCCGACAGCAGCAGCAGCCCCGCATGCAGCGCGCCCGCCGTGCGGCAGGCGCCCCCGGGTCTCGAAAAAAGAATTCCGTAACCATAACCTGCCACGAGAAACAATTCATACGCAGCAAGACATGTCACCCACACCGCGGCAGAACTGCCGAATTCCGGCAAAAGCATCCTCGCGAACATCGGCTGCACAAGGAACAACAGGAAAGAGCCTGTGAAAATCGTCAGTATCGCCAGAAACATTCGCAGTACACGCGGCGAAACCCTCTTCGGAACCGCGTGTCTCTCTTCATCTGTACACAAAACGGAACTTTTCATACAATGCAAAATCCTCCGAGGCACGCATCAGAACGGCAAACATCCGCACACGAACGGCTCCGTCCCGCTGCGCCGCACGAAACCGGCGTCCGTTTCTCCGCTGCGAAACCTCTCCATTATCATGCCGTCATTTTTTCCCGCGGGCCGCGGCCATGCCCCTTCCTCCCCGGAAGCACTCCCGCTTTCCCCGAACATCTGCGCCGCGGAACGCCCAAACAGCGATCGTATCACTGCGGAGCCATCATCCCGATCTCCGGCCCTTTCCGCGCATTATAAAGGAAACCCATAACAAAATAAACATCGGTCACACACTCCCCGGACGCGCGAGGCAATTATTTGCACCCCCCGCCTTGAAGGATGAAGAGCAGATAAATTGATGCGGCATGCAAATAAAACTAATGGCGGCATTCCGAGAGAAAAATTGCGGCAAAGCTTGCGCGTATAAAGCGGGGAATAAATGAGTATCGAAATGTGTCGGATGAATGGGCAGAACCCGGCGCTCTGCGCCGCCCATTCGAGAACGGCCAGCTTTTTCACCCGACACATCCCAAAACCGTTGCCGGTAGTGTTAAGTATTTGGCGCAACGCCCCAGAGATTCACCCTCCAAACAAAACCCTCCGCTGTCTTTCTATTTGACACAACGCAACGCTGAACGACGCACCCGTACAGGCAGTGACCGGACACACCGCAGGAAATTTTACGCGGCATCGTTCAGCAAGGCTCCTGCCGCGGCGAACTCGCACATATCAAAATAACCGCGCCATACAATGCTGCACCGAAAACCGCCAACGGCATATAAAAGACATGCCTCATGTCCGATTTTCGACGGAAAAACCCGCCTTGCCTGACGCGTAAACTCCCGTTTACAAAGCGTATTTTGAACAGACCGCAATATTCTTCCGCAAAGCCTGACGACTGATGGAAAATTCATCCAAAATGCCGCCATAACGCAGCCGGTGCCGGACATTTACACGCTCGGATTCCGCGTATCTTTTCTGCGAAAATCGTTTCAGGGCCTTTCCCGTGTCATTCCGCAGCCGCCCTCATATTCGCCGCCATGCGACTCTTGACGGCAAAACACAGAGTCTGGAAAGACCAGAGAGATGAAGCCACGAAAAAGGAACACTTTTCACTGAAAAGACTTTATTTCACGCTTTGGCACAGTCTCCCGCCGTATGATCAACAACCGGACGGCGCCGAAGCGTTCCACCAAATCAGAAGGACAGATCTCCGTATATCTTCATCACCGCACCGTCTTTGGCGACAGATATGTCCCGGCCCGGGAACTCACGCGTCAGCGCTTCCGACAATTTTTCCATGGCCTCTTTTTCTATCATGGACGAGACGCTCTCCGGAACGTCCGCAAGCGTCACAATGCCGATGCGGAAAACGTAACCCGGCCCAAGATTTGACCCAAATCCAGCGCTGTACGAAGCCGTGAGCCGGAACAACCCGTCATATTGCGGATTCGCAGCCGTCCCCTTCTTCGGACGGGAAGGATGAAGCGGAAACATCCCTCCGTATTTGCGCTCAAGATACTCATCAAGAGACCTGAGTATCCCGTAAAGCCTGTCTTCCCACTCTTCAAGCCGCTGCCCCATTCCCGCCTCCATAATATCTCTTTGCACAACGCAAAGGATGGATAATAACACAAAAAGATAATGCACAAAACCATATCGCCTGGCGCGGCGGAAATTCCGGACATGCAGCAGAACACCCGACGGAATATAAAAAACGGCACGGTTGATTTACCGTGCCGTTTTTTTTGCCGTTCAACCGTCTGTCACAAGGTCGGGACAGCCTTTATTCTGTAGAACTCTCCCGCTGCCTCCGGCGAGGCGAACTCTACGCTGACCGTATATTCTGACGGCGTTCCGTCGGAAGATGCAGTTATATCTTCCGTTATCGGAATCTCCTGCTCTTCCGCGAACCCGATGCTTGACGAGGCGCACACCGACCACGTCCAGCCCGAATTCGGCCCAAGTTCCACCCCGTTCGTGGACGTCACGGCAAACGTCACATCCGCGCCTTTCTCCGTCATTTTGATTCCGGTGATCCGAACCTCAATGGACGGAGTGTCGGAAGGCTCAACAGGATCAAGCGGACTGACTGGGTCCAGCCACGAAATCTGTCCGTAGTTGAACATGCCGGGAGTGTAGTCCGGATCCGTGTTCCATCCATACCCGGCGCCGTCGCCGTCTTCCGTCAATGCAAACACCCTGCGTCTGCCGGTAGCGGAAGTAGGACGCGTGACGCCTATGTCCATGAAACCGAACGGATCAAACCTGTAAGCGTATGATCCCCACGAAATACGGTCCACATAGGCCCCCATGCTGCGTTTCAGGTTCATGGCGCCGGCCGAACCGGAGCTGCCGCCGTCGAGGTAGTAATCCTCGTCTTCAGGGAACAGCTCTTCGTCTATCCGAACGTCAGACGCCAAGTCTGAAGTCTCTGAACGCCCGAGGACGTAGAAGCCCCAGCCCTTATCGTCTTCACCTTCATTATCGCCGCCAGGCTGATAACTCTTGTCGGCGGAGAAAGCGGCTCCCTGCTTCAGCTTGTTTACATAGAACGGTATTACGGAGTCCGCGCCGATATCCGCGTAACGGAAGTGCTCAAGTGTCCACCCGCTTATATTCCCATTGCGCGGTCCCATCAGTTCCACATACTCCTGCAGTGTTTGAGGCGTGTCATACGAGGGATAAAACTCGTTGATGAACACAACATTTGTAGGAACGGTAAACACGAAGAAATATGCAGACCTATCCCCGGTTTCGCTGCCGTAGAGTTCATTGAGATCCACCGGCTCGTACCATTCTGGATTGACAAACTGCTCGCCGTAATGCACCGGAGCCGGGAACGTTCCGGAATAATTCACCTCTACATTGTACTGTACGACACTGTCTGCCGGAAGCTGCGGTATGACATTGTCCGCGGTGTAAAGGAGTTCGTCGTCAGGATCCTGTGCAAGCTGTACGCGCCTGCGCCCTGCCACACCATCTTGATCCCAATTCTCATACCCCCACACATTGGTGGACGTGGTATAGTCGAAGAACGTCACAATATCGCGGGGATTCATCCTCGGATTCTTCAGCCGCACCCGGACGCCAACCGGACCGGTGTACAGAGGAATGTCCGGAACGAACGACACCTCGCCAATTTCAATTGACGTACGAACCGGTTCAGTGATCAGCACGTTGTCAACCATGGGGCGCGACGCATCCTCGACATCGCTGTATAGCCGCAGGACTCCGTTGTCCGTATCGTATATTTCAATACTGAAATACACCCATTGCTCATTTGTTATGCAATTCAGAGATTCCAGCGCCGCAACCTGTTCCTCGTACAGTTCCGACTCCTTATTGAGATCTTCCTTGGTAAGAGTCTTCCACTCAGAAGACGGAGTGGAGGACGACGGAGCCACCTTGAGCTCGATCTTCGCTGGATTCCTCGACCTCGGAGTGTACGAACGGTACCAGAAGCTCACTTCACCGACGCCCGTGTTAATGAGCGGCGTCTGAATGTACGGCTTATCCTCATCGTACATTATCCCCGACGGAGTACCCTCATTGTACGAATTGTTGAGCACAGCGCTCTTGTAATCAACGTTGTATGCACCGTCGAACTTCTTGTCGGATTCGTTGGGGAGACTGGATATCAGGACGTTGTACCCAGCCCAGGAACCATCGCCCACCACGGGGTAGTCTGTAACGCGAATATTATCGAGCCACAGCGTTCCCTGCGGAGAACTGTTCTCCCGGTCGATCACAATGCGCACACGGCCGACCATGTTCGTCAGGCACGCCGTATACATGCGCTGCTGCGAAGCCGTGGGCTGGACGTTGGTGTATGCCACCTCCATCCACGAGTCAAACACTCCGTCGTAAGTGTTGCGCTCCACACGGAATGCAACATTTCCGCCGGTCACTTCATAATTGAAGATTATATCTCCAATACCGTCTTCCATCAACGGAGAGACTATCATCTGCTGCGCATCAGGATCAGCCCTGCTTAGCGTGAATTCATACATCACGCTGTCGCCGCGCTTCGTACGAACGTCATATTCGGCGCGCCAGACCGTCTCGGCATCCGGATCCGATTCCGGCAGAGCCGGATCGTAGTCCGGAGAAAGTCCACGCCACCCCTCGACAAACAAGTCGTCCAGAACGAGGTAGCCGTCGCTTCCCGTCGGCGATATCTTTATGAAAACATTGTCCCAGAGGTGCATCGGTATCGAAATATTCTCGTAGGACAGGGACGAAGACGTCTTCACCTCATCACCGTCGGAGAATTCATCCCAACTCGTGCTCCAGTCCATACCCGGAGCCATGTAGTAGTCCTCCAGACCGGTCCTGTAGACCATGACGCGGAACGGCACAACCGGCATGTTCCTTACAAGAGAGCAGCCCACGGTCCCGGACGGAGCACTGAACGCCCAGCGGTTCCGCGTATCTCCTTCCATGCGTCCGCCCAGATACCAGGAACCGGACGACGTGGTGCTGGAAACATCTCCGAATCCGGAAGAGGGACCGGATCCTATGGCGGAAACTTTCGGCCAGAATGTGGCGATCGCATCTCCGCTGTTGACACCCACGGTACCGCCGATAATAGCGCTGTTTACGTCTATAACGGCCGTGACGTCCTTCAGTTCCATGCACGACTGGTACGCTCCGTTAATATCCGCATAGCTTACCGTAAACGCCGCATCAATTGTCGCATCGTCAGCCGATTCCAGAGAAAGCGCGGCCTGCCATTTCGCGGCAGTCAGCTGCGTGGGCACACCGCTGCTGGTACTGAAGGCTTTCGTGGCCAGAACAGTCTCAACACCAGACTTGTGCTGTATAATGTACCCCGTGAGCTTGCTCTTGTAGCTGCTGCCGAGTTCTGCCTCCTGCACAATTCGGCCCTCTATGTAGTTCTCCGGGTCAACATAATATCCGATAACAGAAACCCACGGATTGCCCGGAGACATGGACTGAACCGAAATTTCGGAAGTTACAGTATAGTTCTCAAAGGCGATACCGCGGCGATAGTACGCCAGATTATCATCATCAAAACCTGCGCGTACGCGCATAGTCAGTGTATCACGGCCGTTGCCGCCAGTGGAACGCGTCGTTTCCACCGATCCGGGAGCATAGGTATTGGCGTTGAGCAGAAGCGCCTTGTTGAACACTTCCTCTCCGCCGGACGTTTCGGAAACTACGCGCTCCGTGATAAGGGATCCCAGACGAACCGCCAGACCGCCTACCTCAAACGAAGAGGAAGAAGCATCCGCTTCGAAGTCTTCGAAGTAAGGCATCGGAGATGGAGTCGGAAGCGTCTCGGACGATCCCTCCAGATCCGTGGCGTAGGTAGTCGTCTCAAACAATCCGAAGCTGCGAGAGTATTCATAATCACTCGCCTGCCATGAATTGAAATCCTGCCACGCCGCACGCCGAATCTCATAGAGCCCCGTCTGTGCATTGAACCTGAACATCAGGAAGCCCTGATAGTCGATCTCCACGTGTATGGGATCGGCCCCATTCCTTTCCGCTGTTCCTGACATCGGGGGATTGATCGTTTCCTGATCATTTTCCTGCCACAGGATCGTGGTGTGCTCGTAATCAGTCGAATCCGGACCGAGATATGGCTCAGTACCAAGCACATTCATTCCGACGTTGATCGCGTTCGTGGTATTAATAATGGCCTGCCATACATAATCACCCACCTGATCCATGGAATAGCTGGGTTCTGTGTTCAGCTCAGTTCCATCCGCCGCCGCAATATTAAGCGTGACGGTATCATAGTTGGAGCGGAACCGGCGCACTTCGAACATGTTGTACTCGTACCCCTCCGGACGGTCATTCTTGATGTCGTACAGCTGGCTTTCCGGATAATCGGGAAGATACGCCGGATTGCACGATTCACTTATCGTCGTGCCGGAGCCAAGCCATAAGGCAAATTCGTCCGCATTCGCAATCTCTTCCAGATCGTCCACCACGTATACGTAGTAATATCCCTCAAAATCGGTCCGATAGAAATATTCGAACCTGCCGGGATCCAGCGCAGGCAGCTCAACTGTGTATTCCGTCGTCTGCCCCACGCGCGACATCGGAGACTCGTTCCATGCTCCGGAATTCAAACGCCACACCAGCTTCGGCGAAATCGCAGCCGCTGGATAGTTTGTAAACGCAGATTCCACATTGATCGAAAACTTGACTGGATCCCATCTGGAAGGATATCCGGGATGATAATCAAGCGGATTCTTCGTCATCAGGACATCCGCAGCCGGAGCAGAAACAATAATTCCGGCAATTTCCATTTCCGCTGCCCCGCCAGAGAAATTCTGCAGCATCAACGATTTCGGCTGCTCAATATTGTATTTCAAACGGATAAGCTGCCACTGATTCCCGGTGCTTTTCACGTTCACGTCGATAACGTCTTCGTCATAGATTGCCGACGTGTTGCTCTTCGACGATAACGCGCATCTCAAAGTGCCGCCGCCTTCCTCAGAACCACGATACTTCGCCAGCAGCCAAATGGAACCGATCGGCATCGTCCCGTGGTACTTAACAAACGCACTCGGCTTTAAAAGCGTGCTGTTAGCCGAAATATATACGCCGCCGGAACTAATCCAGCGCCCGCCGCTGTCATCAACATCAAATCTTATCTGGCCGTAATAAAAATCGCCGCCGGAAGCCACCTTGTCGAAAGCCTCCTTCCAGGACGCATGATCCGGCTTGCGGTCATCTCCGAGAACATCACTGACCGTATACGTGTACGTTTCACTGAACGTCGACATCGGCGCGCCCAGAGTCATGCCCACCGAAAATCCGTACGTAACAGTTCCAGCCGGCATAAACGGCATCGTATAGGAATATGTGCCGTCGCCGTTGTCATTCATTTGAACACATCCGGACTCCGCTCCATTGACACTGTAATCCACCCACACGGACAATCCTTCCGCTCCGGAGTATGACACCCCAAGCGTTGGAGGATTGTCAAAATTGTACCCCGGAACCACACTGACATCGCATGCTTCCCCGTCAATGGTTGGATCGGACAGCGGAGACGCCACCGTGAACGAATACGCCGCTCCCTGCGGGTGAACCGCATACACAACCTGATCCGCAGAATCGGTTACTTCAAAAAACAAACTCGCGTCACCCTCGGAAACCACCGGAAGAACGCCGGAATATGTTGCTCCGCCCGATGACGCAAGACGAACCCTGTTGGTGAAGCCATATCCGTCGATGCAGACCGCCCACACAAGGTACTCGGAAGGCAGAGAAGAGTCCACGGAAACCGAGGTATCTTCTCCAAAAGCTTTCTCTGCAGGCTCAGACGCGTCAACTCCATCACGGCGTGCATTGGAAAGCGGATGCTTAACAGAATACGTATAGACCGAGGACGATGCAAACGCCCCGTTGTCCGCCTTGGTTTCAAACCAGTACTCCACAACTCCGCTCGGAAGAGGGGAAATGGTACCCTTGAACACGCCGTCTCCGGACGCTGCAAGGCGCTCCGGCTCATAAAGCAGTTTGCTGTTCACAAAAACATCATACGGAGCTTCAGAAACGACCGACAACTCCGGAGGATTGTCAATCGTGGTTTCAATCTGCGCTATGACGGCATCCTCTCCGTTGATCAGAGGATTTGAAAACGGATTAAGCACATGATATTTGAAATACGTACCATCGCTCACAGGAAGGGACGCCACGGGCACTCCCAGTTCTCTTCCCGTCTGAAAGCGGTAAGACACATCCCCTGCGGACATCATCGGAAGAACGCACGAATATGTTCCGTCTTCCTGCCGATCAAGTTTGTAGATGCCCGTCTTCCCATTCGTATCCACGAAATACACCCACACGAGGTTCGTGCCCTCCGAGGAAATACTCAAAGACGGCGGAGCAATAAACCTGTTTGTATGTACAACGCCTTCCCCACAGGCCTCTCCATCTATCTGTGCACCATAAAGCGGAGTCGCAACACTGAAAACAAACCTTTCAGAAGTGTCCACCGGAAGCCTGGTTGCCGCAGATCCCGCTCCAGCCGTGAAATAATACCTGATGTCTCCGGGACCGGTGGCAGCGGGAATTTCAGCAGTGTAAACGCCCTCTGCCTCCCCTGCGGACATCTGCGTCTGCACTTCTGTTCCTCCGTTCACCGAGTAGTGCAGAGTTACAACTCCGTTGATCGCATTCGAAACACTTATGACCGATGCGTTGTAGAACGCATTCGTATAGGACGCGGACAGGGACGCCGCAACCCCGTTTACCTTGGCATCACAGATCGGGGAGTCAACACGGATTGTGAAGCCTCCGGCCGAAGGATACCTAGCCGCTTCCTCCCCGTCCTCACGTCCGGCAGCAAAATAAAACGTAACCTCTCCTTCCGGAAGGTCTCTGAGCGTACACTGCCCATATCCGGTGACCACATCAAAGTTCATCGAATACGACTTGCCTCCGTACGAATAAACAAGGCGGTTCTGCACATCCTCCGAATTCGCGGAGGAATGTACCTGTATGTTGATGTCCTCCCCGTATTTGACGACCATCGTCTCCGACCCGATAATCACACCGTTGACCGATGGTTCGGAAAAACAGCTCTCCACGGTCAGATTGTAAAATTCATTCTTCGGCGCTCCTGCCGGAATGCGGGAAGTCGGATTCCCCAGCGGAGGCAGGGAAGATCCGTCATCCGGATACTTGTAGAAGAAAAACTCATAGCTTCCCTGATCGAGAACCGGAAGCACACCTGAAAAATGACCGCTACCATCGTTAGTGAGCTCCAGATACTTGAACTCCGTAACTGTACTGACGCCTGGCAGCCTGTAAATGAAATACGCATATTTGCCGCCGGCTTCTGTATAGTCTACGTCCGCGCTTACAACCTTACCGAAAGGTATCGACACAGGAACCCCTATCTTCGGGGTAACCCCGTCAAGCTTTGGATTCTCCAGAACGCCCGCGCCCACGGACACTCCGCACCCCAGCACCCACAACAACGCCGCGCATATATGCGCCCCAAACATACGGCATTTTTTCATCAATCTTCTCCGAATAAACCGCCTTCACGGAACAACCCGCTCATGCATTTCCAGATTCCCCGCGACAGCAAGGCAAACTGAATATTACCACGCTGTCACCTCCAAAACAAGCAAAAGCTCAAAAAGCAATTGAAATTGAAAAGTGCAAAATTAAATGACGCACATTCCAAGAGAAGGGAAAAGCGATGCAAGCACGTGAAGGAGGAGCTCCGCCTACCGCCCCCCGGGGGGCGGCGCGCCCCTTCCGGAAAGCAAAAGAAAAAATCCGCCGTCTG